>JAFRFO010000117.1 GCA_017434295.1 Clostridia bacterium | reverse complement strand
GCAAGGGTTTTAGCTTTATTCATTTTTTCTACCCGCCTCTTCTTTTGTTTTTTATTATTTATCTACTTTTTTAGTGTAACACTAATTATTTTGTTTTGCAACAGTTTTTAAAAAATGTAATATAATTGTAATATTATTGATTTCATGTTGATTCAAAAAAATCGTGATCTGATGTAATTATATATTTCGTGTTTCTTATTATCGCATAACTCATAATTTAATAAATTTAGACAAAAAAATCTTAGCAAAAACGCCTTGAATTTCTATTTCAAATTCAAAGCTTTTTTTATGCTCCTTTTTAGACACTTCTAAAAATTTATTTATTTATTATTTTCCAATATCCTTTTTTATTAGACCCAATTCTTTCTATTATTTCAAGCTCTTTTAATTTATTAATATTTCTATTTGCAGTTATATTGGTTATCTTCATCTTTTCAGCTATTTTATTCTGTGTAATATCTGGTTGATTTATTATCATTTCTAATATGGATTTTTGTGTTTTATTTAACTTTATATTAACATTTATATTATCATTTATATTATCATTTATATTATCATTTATATTAACATTTATATTATCACTCTTTAAATTTTTCTCTGTATTTTCAATTAATTCTTCTATGTTCTTTCTATAAACAATAACAAAAAATGCTGTTTTTCTATCTTCAAATTTAACTTTTAATTTATCTTCTTTACATTTTTTATAAACATTTTTAATTCCTGTTCCCCATTTTTCAATTTCTCCTGATAAATAAATAATTTGTGCAATTAATGGGTTTCTTGGTCTTGAAGGTTCTGTCTTTTTTATATAATCTTCTGGGGTTGCTTCAGCTGTAAAATGACCAGGATTACATATTTCTATTCTATTCTTATATATAGCTATATTATTCTCATAAGGCTCGTTCCAGTTACGATGGCAGAACGAGTTACATAAAATTTCCCTCATAGCCCTTATAGGCACTTCGGGAATGTCTTCTCTTGTAAAACTTCCAGTATTAAAATTAGCACTCCATCTAATGTTTTTACTAATATATTGTTCACCTTTATCTATTAAAGTAAATATATTACCTGTAAAATCTTGCATATCTAAAAAAGTGGTATTTTCTTCTGTTGCAAATATTGCACTTCTTAATTGTATATTAGGTTCTTTCGCAAACAAAACATAGCCTGCATTTTTAATTTTTCCATTTTCATCTACTAAATTAAGTCTTTTTAAAATATCCTCTTTATTAGTATATTCATAAGAAATTCTTCCTTTTTTTATACCCTTTTCTATAAATTTTTTTAATGTGTCTTCATCAATATCATCAAAAGTAATATTACTTGGCTTTTCTTCCCATTTATTATTTTGATTTTCCACATTAAATATCATTTGTTTTAATTGCTTTTGAGACATTTTCTTATCTTCATCTGCAACTCTTATATATGCTCTACCATGTGAAAAATATGGTATATCATTTCCTTCAAATTCAACTTTAATACAGTTTTTTCCATCAATAACAACTTTTTCAACTGTTGGATATATTTTAGGCTCTATATGGTCTGTTATTGCTCTACTAACGTCTCTTAAAGTATATGCTCCCATTTGTTGCCCAATTGGTGTTCCATTATTTTTTACACCAAAATATAAAGTTCCTTTTTGGTGCTTATTTAGTATAGCAACAATTGAATCTAATGCTGCTGGTATTTCTGCTGTTGATGTTTTAAACTCTAGTATTTCTGTTTCTTCTCCCATTGTACCATCTCCTTATGTTTTTTTAATTTTTATTGTTATCATTATACCATCATTTTTTTATTTTTTCCATAAAAAAATAGAATTATTATATTTTTCATAACAATTCTATTATAAATCTATATAAATCATAGGCTGAAACCCACCAAATTACTATATTTTCTATTCTTGTCATAAGAAACCAAATACACGATAATTGTAATTATTAATGCAATTAAAGTAATACCGTTTTTGTTTTTAAATGCTTTGTTTAGCATAAATAATCCCTCTTCTTTTGTTTTTTATTATTTATCTACTTTTTTAGTGTAACACTAATTATTTTGTTTTGCAACAGTTTTTAAAAAATGTAATATATTTGTAATATTTTGATTTCATGCAAGTTTTTCCTACGAGTTTTAAGTTCTATTTGCAAGTTTTTCCTACGAGTTTTTGAAAATATGCAATTTTTTCTAGGGGGGATACTTCCCAAACGTTTGACTCAAAATTAGAAAAAGTGGCAAACATAAAGTTTGCCACTAAAAAAATTGGATATTGCTTTTGGTGTCGTTTTTCAGGCTCTCATAAAACGAGAAATTGCATCCAACTGCATCTGGAGATTCTCGCTCTTAAGTCTAAGTGTGTCATAGATAAGTGTTATCATATGCACATGCAGCTTTTCTCTTCCATCAAGCAGATTCTGGTATTCTTCAGTAATAGAGTTGATATCGCAGAACGCATCTCTTATAGCTATATCTATGTCGAAGAGATTAAAAGTAGAATTACCAATGGTATTATTTATTTTATCTACCATTTCTTCACTTTTTAACTCTTTGACTTTTTTAACTAATCTGAGATAGTCTTTGATTGCCCACTCTCTCCAGTACATAGGTAAATTGTTGGGTTCAAAACAGTTTGCCAGAACATCTACCAAATAATACCGGAGCAGTACCATTGCGATTTGATCATCGCTTTTTGCCTGTTTGATATCTTCGAGAACTATAGGATTTATCTTATCCTCTTTGTTTTTCTTAAGTTCCCGAATGACATCTTTTTTCAAAGTTCCCATAGTCAAGCCTCCTTTAGATGTCGTCCAATTGTTCTTTTAGCTGATTTTACATAGAATTAAAATCAGTTTTATACAAGCCTTGTACAGCTTATTTAATATTATAAGTCATTTTATGTAAATTGTCAATTTTATTTGACAATTTTATGTAGATTTGTTATAATTTAGTTATCTTATATAGAAAGGATCTGATGTTTTGCCACGAAGAAATAACCATCCATCTAGACATATCGAAGGTGGAAAAATCGCCAGATTATCATCACGGTATGATGAG
>JAFRFO010000116.1 GCA_017434295.1 Clostridia bacterium | reverse complement strand
CCCATTCACATATTTCTAAGAGATAAATCTCTAAGAAATATGGAACGGTCCCCACTTGCCCTTCTCTGAATATATATTTTTTATATAGGAGTATAAATTTATGAAAATAAAAGAAAAATTTAAAAATGAAATAGAAAATAGTAAATATCATGTTATGGGGTGTTTTGTAAATAATGAATACCAAACATTAAACTATGAATATCATGAAGGAGATAATGTTGAATTTATTGATATGTCTAGCAAAGAAGGAATGAAGATTTACAGAAGATCACTAATTTATATAATGGGAAAAGCTTTTGAAGAAGTGTATCCAGAAGCTTTAATTACTGTAAATTATCAATTATCTCATTCAATGTTTTGTGAAGTTGATAATATGAAAATAACGGAAGAAATGATTGAAAAAGTAGAAGCAAAAATGAGGGAAATCATAAGCAAAGACCTTAACATTGAAAGAAAAATTATGAACAGAAAAGAAGCAGAAGACTTTTTCAACAAAACAAATACAAAAAGGGGAAAACTTCAAATTGAATTGGAAGATAATAATGAAATTTCTATGTATTATTGTGAAGATTATTATAACTATTTTTATGGTATGCTTGCTTCAAATACAGGAGTTTTAAAGGTTTTTGAACTTAAAAAATATGATGATGGCTTTTTAATAAAATATCCTAGTTCAAAAAATCCTGAAGTAGTTGCAGAAGATATAGAAACAAAAAAACTAGCATTTGCCTTAAATGAATATGATGACCTACATAAAGTTCTTAAAGTAAGCACAGTATCTAAATTAAACAAAGCCGTAGAAGAAAATAAAATAAAAGATATAATAATGATAGATGAAGGCCTACACGAAAAGAAAATTGCAGGAATTGCAGATGATATTGCCAAAAGAAAAGGTGTAAAAATGATATTAATTGCAGGACCTTCATCATCTGGAAAAACTACATTTGCACAAAGATTAGGAATACAACTAAAAATAAATGGAATCAAACCAGTTACAATTTCTGTAGATAATTATTTTGTGGAAAGAAAAGATACACCATTAGATGAAAAAGGAAACTATAATTTTGAGGTATTAGAAGCAATAGATTTGAAATTGTTTAATGATCATTTAACAAAACTATTAAATGGCGAAGAAGTAGAGATGCCAGAATTTGATTTCAAAGTGGGAACAAAACGATATACAGGTAAAAAACTAAAACTAGCACCAGATGAAGTACTTGTAATAGAAGGCATACATTGCTTAAATGATAAATTAACAAGTAGTATTTCGAAAGAACAAAAATACAAAATATATATTAGTGATTTAACAGTATTAAATATGGATTATTACAATAGAATTTCATCAACAGATAATAGATTAATTAGAAGAATGGTTAGAGACTATCAATTTAGAGGCTATACTGCATTGCATACTCTAAAATCTTGGGATTCAGTTAATCGAGGAGAAGAGCAAAACATTTTCCCATTTCAAGAAACAGCAGATGCAATTTTTAATACATCCTTAATTTATGAATTAGGAGTTTTAAAAACAATTGCATTACCATTGTTACAAGAAATAACAAGAGATAACAAAGAATATGCAGAAGCTAGAAGACTAATAAACTTTTTGAAATACTTTAAAGACATACCTCAAGATTTAGTTCCAAATAATTCTTTATTAAAAGAATTCATTGGAGGAGGAGCATTTTAATACTAAAAGCGGTCAATTGACCGCTACATTTTTATTGCACTTTCTAATGCAAGTTTAATCATAGCATTAAGACCATTTTGTCTTTGTTCAGCATTCATACCTTCTAAATCATCTAAAGTATCAACAACACTCAAAATACAAGCTGCATTTTTACCTTCTCTTTTAGCATTATAAAATAGAGAGAAGGCCTCCATTTCACAAGCAGCAAGATGTAAATCATCTGGTAGCATATTTAATAAACTATCCAAATTAGGATGATATGGATCATAAATCTCATTACAAATGGTATTTCTTTTTTCAATATTTATACCAATTTCTTTTGATGTTTCTTGAATAATAGAATTCATATAAGAGCTTGATTCTCCTATATAACATCTAACATTATCAAAAGCAAGAGCATAATTACTTTCTGTAAATGTTTTGTCAACTAGTAAAAGGTCTAACAATTTAACATCTCTGCTTATAGCTCCACAAGTACCAATTCTTATAATGTTTTGAACATCATAAAAATGGTATAACTCATAAGAATAAATTCCCATACTTGGAATACCCATTCCAGAAGCCATAATTGTTATTTCTACTCCTTTATATTTTCCAGTATAAGTAAACATTCCTCTTACATCATTAACTATTCTTATATCACTTAAAAAATTATCAGCAATATATTTTGCTCTTAATGGATCTCCAGGCATTACTACTGTTTTTGCAATATCGCCTTTGTTTGCACTATTATGTGGCGTTGACATAAAAAAACCTCCTTTGTTTTTATTATAATTCTTAGTTTTAATTATTTTTACAAATTCATAAAATAAATAATCTAAAATTATAACGTTTTTTGTATTATATCATAAAAATACTTGTAAAAAAAGAGTTTTTGGTATAAAATACATAAAGTAGTAAAAAAGCAATATTTACAACGAGTTTAAAAGCTGAAAATTTTATTTTTAGAATTATTTAACAGATTTAAAAAAGGAGAAAAATTTGAAAAGAGTAGTAATAAATAAAAGTGATTTAAAGAATAACATAGATGTAATAAAAAAATATGCAGAAACGAACTTGCCAGATGATAAAGGAAATAAAGTAAAAATTATAGCAGTTGTAAAAGCAAATGGTTATGGCTTAGGAATAGTTGAATATACAAAGTTTCTAATTGATAATGGATTAGATTTTTTTGCTGTATCTTCAATAGAAGAAGCACTTAAATTAAGACAAGCAGGGATAAAAGAAAAAATTTTAATGCTTTCTTCAACCTCAATAGAAGAAGATATAAAAACTTTAGTTCAAAATAATATTATTATAACTATTGGCTCAAAAGAAGCAATAGTAGCTGCAGAAAAAGTTGGAGAAGAACTAAATACAAAAATAAAAGCACATTTAAAAATAGATACAGGATTTGGTCGTTATGGTTTTGTTTATAATGATAGAGATAAAATGATAGAAGCACTTAAAACTATAAAAAACATTATAATTGAAGGAACTTTTACTCACTTTTCAATAGCATTTTTAAATAGAGATAATTATACTAAGATACAGTTTAAAAGGTTTATAGATTGTATTGAAGTACTAAAAATGAATGAAATAGAAACAGGAATGCTACATGTTTGTAATTCTTCTGCATTTGTAAAATTTCCATCAATGCATTTAAATGCTGTAAGGGTAGGCTCAGCCTTTTTAGGAAGACTATCATTTCCAACAAATTTAGGTTTGAAAAAAATAGGATATTTTAAAGCAAATGTTGCAGAAATAAAAACTTTACCAAAAGGATTTTATGTTGGATATGGTAATGCGTATAAGACAAAAAAAGAAACAAAGGTAGCTGTAATCCCAGTGGGATATATGGACGGCTTTAATGTTGAAAATGGCAGAGATATGTTTAGAACTATTGATAAAATAAGATACATTGTTAGAGATATTAAAGATGCATTTAAAGATAATAATATATATGTTAATATCAATAATCAAAAATGCAAAGTATTAGGAATATTAGGGACATATCATATGACTGTTGACATTACTGGAAAAAATGTAAATATAAATGATGAAGTGGTTTTTAATACAAGTTTAAAATACGTTAATAATAATATAAAAAGAGAGTGGGTTTAAAAATAGTACGAAAGGAAGGGTTCTATAATGGATGATAATATCAATAATAGCAATAGAATTAATAATCCTAATATAAATAATTCTCAACAAAATAATCAAAATGAACTAAAAAAAGGCTTTTTTAAGAAAGTATATTATTCAATATTTAAATTAGAAAAATATGGAGAATTATCAGCAGAAGGTGTAAGAAGAGCAATTGGTTATTTGTTTAAATTATCATTGATTGTAGCTTTGATTATAGGAATATCAACTATATTTAGAATTAATGAATTAAAGCAAAAAGGAATCGATTTTTTAAATGAACAAGTAGGAGAATTTACTTATTCTAATGGAATTCTAAATGTTCAAAAAGAAGAACCAATAAGGGCTCCAAGCAAAACTGTTGGAGAAATTATTATAGATACAAAAATAGAAACAGAGGAAGAAGTTAAGCAATATATAAATTCATTTGAAGAAAATATGGGAATACTAGTATTAAAAGACAAAATAATAATAAAAGGTATAGGTGAAAATGGTTCAATTACTTATACTTATGGAAATGTTTTAAATGATATAAATGTAAAAGAACTAGATAAGAATAAAACAATAGAGTTTTTAAATGGGTCAAGTATATGGGGAATATATGCAATAGCATTTACAGTAGTATTAATTTATGCTTTAATAAATGTATTTATTCAAATCATATTTAATGCTGTCTTATTAAGCATTTTTGGATATTTAGTAAGTTGGCTTGCTAAAGTTAGAATGCGTTATGCGGCAATATTTAATTTAGCAGCATATTCATTAACTTTATCAGTACTGTTAAATGCTGTATATATTGTTATAAATATGATTACAGGTTTTACAATAACATATTTCCAAGTAATGTATATAGGTGTTGCAGTTATTTACTTAATTGCAGCTATACTACTTCTAAAATCTGAATTTTTAAGAATTCAAGCAGAAGTATCTAAAATAGTAAAAATAAGCAAACAAAATGAAATGGAAGAAGAAAATCAAGAAAATCCTGAAGAAAAAGAGAAAGAAGAAAAAAAGGAAAACCCAGAAAAGGAAAACCCAAATAACTTAGACAAACCTACCCAGCAAGAGAAAAAAGAAAAAGAGGGAAATCAACAAAATCCCCAACCACAAAATATTAAGGAGTTAAAAAATGAATAATAATAAAAAGAAACAAGACAAAAAATTATGGATAATTTTAAGTATTTTAATAGTAATAGCAATTATAATGGCTATTGTATTATTCTTTGTATTGAAAAACAAAGACAAAAAAGATGATACAACATTAGCATATACAGATTTAATAAAAGAAATATCATATGGTAATATTGAAAAAGTAGAAATGACTGTTGGAAGTACATCCATAAAAGTAAAAATCAAAAACCAAGAAGAAGAAAAATCAGCAATAGTACCTGATACAGAAAGCTTTATTTCATTAATTCAAGAAAAAGTTGCAGAAGGAAATGAAATAGAATTAATACAAAATCCAAAAAGTTTTATTGCACAACTAGGTGCAACAATAGTTTCATTTTTACCAACATTAATAATGGTTGCACTATTTATTATGATTTACAAAATGCAAGGCTTAGGGGATAAAGGTAAAGTTTATGATGAAACAGAAAGAAAAATGACAATAAAGTTTGATGATGTTGCAGGTCTTGAAGAAGAAAAACAAGAAATGATAGAAATAGTTGACTTTTTAAAAAGACCAGAAAAGTTTGCAAAAATGGGAGCTAGAGTTCCAAGAGGAGTTCTATTAAACGGAAAGCCAGGAACAGGAAAGACTTTAATTGCAAAAGCAATCGCAGGAGAAGCAAATGTACCATTTATTTCTATGAGTGGTTCAGAATTTATAGAAATGTTTGCAGGGCTTGGTGCATCTCGTGTTAGAAAATTATTTGATAAAGCTAGAAAATTAGCACCATGTATAGTTTTTATAGATGAAATTGATGCAATAGGTTCAAGAAGAACTACAAATAGTGGAGCTGAATCTGAAAATAATCAAACTTTAAATCAATTATTAGTTGAAATGGATGGATTTAGTTCAGAAGAAACTATAATAGTTTTAGCTGCTACAAATAGACCAGAAATGTTAGATAAAGCTCTTTTAAGAGCAGGAAGATTTGATAGACAAATTACAATACCAACACCAGACTTAAAAGGAAGACTAGAGATATTAAAGATTCATTCAAAAGAGAAAAAACTATCAGATGAAATAAATTTAGAAAGCATTGCAGAAGACACTGCAGGTTATACAGGAGCAGAACTTGCAAACATTCTAAATGAAGCTGCAATTATTGCAACAATAAATAAACATGATGAAATAGAAAATGCTGATATAGAAGAAGCTGTTAAAAAAGTAACAGTTGGACTAGAAAAAAGAACAAGAAAATATTCAGAAAAAGATAAAAGATTAACAGCATATCATGAAGCGGGTCATGCTGTTGTAAGTAGATATTTGCCAACTCAAACAGATGTAAAAGAAATATCAATTATACCAAGAGGTGTAGCTGGTGGTTATACAATGTATAAATCAGATGATGATAAATATTATATTTCTAAAACAGAAATGAAAGAAAAACTAATAGCATTATTAGGAGGAAGAGCAGCAGAAAAACTAGTTTTAGATGATATTTCAACAGGTGCATCAAATGATATCGAAGTAGCAACTCAAATAGCAAGAGATATGGTTACCAAATATGGTATGAGTGATACTTTAGGACCAATTGATTTTCAAGGAAAAGAACCATATGAAATGCAAATGTTTGGAGAAAATATTGGAGATAAAATTGGAAACGAAGTAAAAGCTTTAATAGATGAAGCATATAAAAATGCAATTAATATGTTAAAAGAACATAGAGATAAACTAGATTTAATAGCTGAAACATTAATAAAACAAGAAAAGATTAACGAAGCACAATTTAACGAAATGTTTGAAAAATAAAAAAAACGGTCAATTGGTTCCGGGTTTGATTTGACCGATTCGGTCAATTGGTTCCGGGTTTGATTTGACCGCTTTGGAAAGTTGCTTTAAGTTTAATTAGCAAAAATAAAAAATATGGTTTATGGATTTACCTAATAAAAAAATCCAAATACATAAACAAGGAATGATAAAAGAATGGATTATAAAGATTTAGCAAATTTAATATTTCCGGATGCTAAGGAAATAAGTTATTATGAAGAAAAATACCCAAGAAGAGATTTACCAGAAGGGGCATGTGTTTTAAGAGTAGCACCAAGTCCTACAGGAAATGTACATATTGGAACTATTTATCAAGCTTTAATTGCAAAGAAAGTAGCAGAGCAAACAGGAGGAGTGTTTTATCTAAGAGTTGAAGATACTGACCAAAAAAGAGAAGTAGAAAACGGAATAAAACAAATAGTTGATTCATTAGAAAAATTTGAATTAACACCACATGAGGGAATGATTTCTGAAGAAGAATCAAAAGGTGCTTATGGACCATATAAACAAAGTCAAAGAAAAGAAGTATATCAAGCTTATGCAAAATATATGATAGAGCAAGGAAAAGCATATCCATGTTTTTGTACACCAGAAGAATTAGAAGAAATAAGAAATAAACAAGAAGCTGCAAAAATTAGACCTGGTTATTATGGAGTATGGGCAAAATGTAGAAATATAACTGTAGAAGAGGCAGCAGAAAAAATAAAAAAAGGTGAGAATTATATTGTTAGATTTAAATCACCTGGTAGAGAAGATAGAAAAATAAAGCATAAAGATGTAATAAAAGGAAATGTTGAATTTCCAGAAAATGACCAAGATATTGTAATTATAAAAGCAGATGGGCTTCCAACATACCATTTTGCACATGCAGTAGATGATCATTTAATGGGAACAACACATGTAACTAGAGGAGATGAATGGTTATCATCTGTACCATTACATTTACAATTATTTCAAGAATTAGGATTTAAGGCACCAAAATATGCACATACTGCAACTTTACTGAAAAATGATAATGGAAATAAAAGAAAAATAAGTAAAAGAAAAGATCCAGAGGCGGCTGCTAGTTATTATTTAGAAGAAGGTATTCCAGCATTAGCTGTAAAAGAATATTTATTAAATATAGCAAATTCATCATTTGAGAATTGGAGAAGAGCAAATCCAGATAAAGAAATAAAAGAATTTGATTTTCAATTAAATAAAATGAGTGTAAGTGGTGCATTATTTGATATGGTTAAATTGTTAGATGTATCAAAAATAGTAATATCAAGAATGACAGCAGAAGAAGTGTATGAAAAAGCATCAAATTGGGCATCAATTTATAGTAAAGAATTAAGCAAATTACTAGAAGACAAAGAATATGCCTTAAAAGTATTTGGAATAGAAAGAGGAAATAAAAAGCCTAGAAAAGATATAGCAAAATGGTCAGATGTAATGGATAATATAGGCTATATGTATGATGATGTATTCTTAAATAATGCTCAAGAGTATCCATATCAAGTAATTAATAACAAAGAAGAAATAAAAAATATTTTATCTACATATATAGAAAAATACTATGATGAAAACGATGATAAACAAGCTTGGTTTGATAAAATAAAAGAATTATCTGGAGAGCTTGGTTATGCAAAAGAAGTAAAAGAATTTAAAGAAAATCCAGGAAAATGGACAGCACATGTTGGAGATGTAAGTACAGTTTTAAGAGTTGCCTTAACAGGAAGAACAAATACTCCAGATATGTATGAAATAATGCAAGTATTAGGAAAAGAATCTGTAATTGCAAGATTAAAAAAAGCAATTGAATTATAGATTTGGATTATCAAAGAACAAATATTATTTACAAATCATACAATATAGTAT
>JAFRFO010000115.1 GCA_017434295.1 Clostridia bacterium | reverse complement strand
TTTTCAGCATCAACTATATTATTTTTATCTAAACTTTCAAAAAAATTAATTATATTTCTATTTTTTAATGTTTCAACTACTTTATTATAATGTTCATTTTTTTCTTCATCTAGTTTTTTATTATACTCTTCTGTCATTCTTTCATTATATTTACTAAAATCTTCATCATCCTCTTTTTCAAAATAAATTTTAACAATTATTAAAATTTCAATGATAATTAAATCGAAAACTATACAAATCAATATTTTTGATGAATTATTTTTCATACATTCTCCTATTAATATAATATTTTCCCGTTACTACAAAATTTCGTACTTATAAGCCAAATTGCCAATCAAACCCGGAACCATTGGCAATTATATATCTAAGTTTCTTACATATTTTGCATTTTTTTCAATAAATTCTCTTCTTGGTTCAACTTCGTCACCCATTAAAAGATTAAATATTTCATCGGCTTTTATTGCATCTTCCATTGTAACTTTAACCATTATTCTTCTTTCAGGATCCATTGTTGTTTCCCATAATTGTTCAGGATTCATTTCTCCTAAACCTTTATATCTTTGAATAGATAATGTATCTCTTGCTATTCCCTTTTCTTCTAATTCTTTAAATGATTTATCTAAATCCTCATCTGTATAGCAATAAATATCATCCATTCCTTTTTTAGATAATTTATATAATGGTGGTTGTGCTAAATAAACATTTCCATTTTCTATTAAAGGTCTCATATATCTGAAGAAGAATGTTAATAATAATGTTCTAATATGTGCACCATCAACATCGGCATCAGCCATAATAATTACTTTACCATATCTAATTTTTGTAATGTCAAAATCTGCTCCAATTCCAGCTCCAACCGCTAAAATAACTGGTTGTAATTTATCATTATTATATATTTTATCTGCTCTTGATTTTTCAACATTTAGCATTTTTCCCCATAATGGTAAAATTGCTTGATATTTTCTATCTCTACCTTGTTTTGCACTTCCTCCAGCTGAATCTCCCTCAACTATATATACTTCGCATTCTTCTGGATTTTTGCTACTACAATCTGCAAGTTTTCCTGGTAAAGTTGATGTTTCTAAAGCACTTTTTCTTCTTACTAATTCTCTTGCTTTTCTTGCTGCTTCTCTTGCACGAGATGCACTAATACATTTTTCTAAAACTGCTTTTGCAACAGCAGGATTTTCTTCTAAATATGCTGATAAAGCATCATTCATAGCACTTTGTACAATTCCTGTTACTTCACTATTACCTAATTTTGTTTTAGTTTGTCCTTCAAATTGAGGCTCTTTTACTTTAACAGAAATTACAGCTGTAATACCTTCTCTTATATCTTCTCCAAGTAAATTTTGATCTTTATCTTTTAAAATATTTTTACCTCTTGCATAATCATTAAATACTTTAGTTAAAGATCTTTTAAATCCCTCTAAATGAGTACCACCTTCTATTGTATTAATATTATTTACAAATGAATAAATATTTTCTGAATATGATGTTGTATATTGTATTGCTATTTCTACAGGTACATCTCCATCATTCTTTTCTATATATATTGGAGATTTATGTAATTTTTCTTTATTTTTATTTAAATATTCAACAAAAGAATTTAATCCACCTTCAAAACAAAATTCAGCTTTTTGAACTGGGTCTACTCTTTTATCTTCAATAGATATTTTTAATCCTTTTGTTAAAAATGCCATTTCTCTGAATCTTTTTTCTAAAACTTCATATTCATATTCAAGACTTTCAAAAATTGTATCATCAGCTAAAAATCTTACTTTTGTTCCAGTTCCTTTGCTATCACCTATTTTCTCTAATGGTTTTACAGTTTTTCCCTTTTCAAAAGACATTTGGTATAAACCACCATCTCTTTTAATAGTAACTTCTAACCAAGTTGATAAAGCATTAACAACAGAAGCACCAACTCCATGAAGACCTCCAGAAACTTTATAACCACTATCTCCACCAAATTTTCCACCTGCATGAAGTACTGTATAAACAGTTTCCGCAGTAGATATTTTTGTTTTTGGATGTATTTCTACAGGAATTCCTCTACCATTATCTTCAACAGAAATTATATTACCTGGTTCAATTTCAACTTTTATATCTGTACAATATCCAGCTAAAGCTTCATCCACACAGTTATCTACAATTTCATACACACAATGATGTAATCCTCTAACAGATGTACTTCCTATATACATCCCTGGTCTTTTTCTTACAGCTTCCAATCCTTCCAATACTTGAATTTGTTCTGCACCATATTTGTGCTCATATTTTTCCATTTGTTTTCCTCCTTCAGCTAGCAGTTAGCTAACTAACTTTTCCACTTTTTACATTATATGAAATATTTTTTAAATTTTCAAGTGTTATTTTTTCAGTACATGTAATTATAACTTGTGTATCCCCTATATTTTCTAAAAAACTTTTTCTTCTAACACTATCTAATTCAGACATAAAATCATCTAATAATAAAATTGGTTCTTCTCCAATTTCATCATAAACAACTTTTACTTCTGATAATTTTAGTGATAACATTGCTGTTCTATTTTGGCCTTGTGAGCCATAAATATCAATTTCTTTTCCATTAATAAAAATATTAAAATCGTCTCTATGTATTCCCCTTGTAGTAAATCCTTTAATTATATCTAATTTTCTTCTTTCTTTTAAAGCATTTAAAAATTCTTGTTTATCTTTACACATAGATAAATATTCTATTTTTATTTCTTCTTTATTATTAGTTATTTCCTTATGAATTTTTATTATTTTTTCCTGAATTTTTTCTATAAATTCTTTTCTATATTTATAGATACTAATTGCATAATCAGCTAATTTTTCATCCCAAATATCAAGCATGTTTTCATCTTTATTATTTTCTTTTATTTGTCTTAAATAATTGTTTCTTTGCTCTAAAGTTTTTAAATATAAACTTAAACAATTTAAATAATTAGGTCTTAACTGACTTATCATTATATCTAAAAATCTTCTTCTATTTTGTGGAGAACCTTTTAAAATATTTATATCATCTGGTGTAAATATTACTAAATTAATATTACCAACTAATTCACTTAATTTTTTTATTTTAATTCCATTTAAATAAATATTTTTTTTATTTCCTAATTCTATTTTAATTTTTCCATCTCTATCTGATTTTTGAAATTCTATTTCTACTAAAGCATTTTCTGCATTAAAATTTATCATTTCTTCATCTTTTTTTGCTCTAAAAGACTTCCCCATTCCACACAAAAAGATTGATTCTATTATATTTGTTTTTCCTTGTGCATTTTCTCCATAAAATATATTTATATTTTTATTTAAATTAATTTCTTCTTTAATATAATTTCTAAAATTGTTGATTTTTATATTATTTATCCACATCTTGTGCTCCATTTGTGGATTAACATTTTCTATTTAAATAAATAAAATAATTATTTTTTTATTATTAAATTATTTAAATATTACTTAATCCTCTTTTAATCTAATTGGTAAAATCATATAAACATAATCATTATTTTGAGTTGATTTTACTAAACATGGTGAAATACTTGTACCAAATTCTATATAAACTTCTTCATCATCAATTGCTCTTAAACTATCTAAGAAATATTTTGGATTAAATCCTGCTTCTAAGTTTTTACCTTCAGTTGATACCATTAATTCTTCTTTTGCATCCCCTGTTTGATTTGTACAAGAAATAGTTACTTTTCCAATATCAACATTTAATTTAACTGGATATTTCTTTTCTTTTTCAACACTTGATGCAGAAATCAAACTAATTCTTTCAAAACTATCTTGAATACTATTTTTGTTTACTAATATTCTAGTATCCCAATTACTTGGAATTACATTTTTATAATTTAAAAATTCACCATCAATAATTCTTGTAACAACTTTACAATTTTCCATTTCAAATAAAGCTTGATTTTTTGCAACTCCTATTTTAATAGTATCAAATGAATCTGTTAATATTTTATTTATTTCATTTAAAGTTTTTCCTGGAATTACAGCACTAAAATTAGATGTTGGTTTATTTAAGAAAATACTTCTCATTGCTAATCTAAAACCGTCAACTGCAACTAGGTTTAATTTATTATTTTCTATTTCAAATAAACATCCTGTAAAAATAGGTCTACTTTCTTCCATGCTAACAGCAAAAATAGTTTTCTTAATCATATTTTTTAAGTTAACTTGTTCTAGCTCTACCCCATTTTCTACTTCAATTTTTGGTAATTCAGGAAATTCATCTGGATTCATTGTTGCTAATTTATATAATGAACCTTCACATTCTATTTCTAATAAATTATTCTTATTTATAGAAATACTAATTTGTGTATCTGGAAGTTTTCTTATAATTTCACTAAACATTATAGCATTAACAACTGTACTACCTTGTTCTTCTACTTCACTTTCAATAACATATTCTATTCCTATTTCTAAATCATAAGTAGTTAATTTAATTTCATTATCATTAGTTTGAATTAATATTCCTTCTAGTATTGGCATTGTTGTTTTAGAAGCAACACCTTTTACTACGGAATTTAATGCTTTAAGCATTTTGTCCTTATAACATACGAACTTCATTTGGACATCCTCCTTTTAATATATATAATTATTTTAGTAGTAATAGTATTAGGTCCTGTTGAAACTGTGGAAAACACTGTTGAAAGTTAGAAACCGTAATAAAATTTAAGTGTATAATTATGTGGAAAAATGTAAATTTAATCCACATTGTAATATTTCTTTTGTGAAAAGTTTGTAAATTAACACTTTATTAACAACAAATTAACAATAAGTTGTGGATATCTAATCTAGCTGTTCCGTAAGTAAAGAAAGATTTTTTTATAACAAACATGTTTTTTTACAAACACAAATTTTACAAAAATATTACAAAATTGTTAAAATTATATTACTAACGTATTACTTATTTTCCGTAATTAAATTTTTAACACTTTCAACAATTAATTTTGTATTATTTTTTTCTTTAACTTCTTTTTTTATTTTATTATAAGCATGCATAACTGTTGAATGATCTCTATCTCCAAAATCGCTTCCTATCTTTGGAAAAGACATATTTGCAACTTCTCTACATAGATACATTGCAATTTGTCTCGGATAAGCAATTTCAGCAGATCTTTTATTTCCAGATAAATCACTTGGGTCAATACTAAAATATTTACCAACTGTTTCTTTTATAAATTCACTAGAAATAACTTTTTCACTTTGTGCTTTAAATTCATTTATAATATTTTCAGCAAATTCTCTACTTATTGGAGAATGAATTAATGATGCACGTGCTACTATTTTATTAAAAACTCCTTCTAATTCTCTAATATTTGAATCTACTTTATTTGCTATATTTGCTAAAATATCATCATCTATTACGATATTTGCATCTTGAGCTTTTTTTCTTAGAATTGCTAAACGTGTTTCATAATCTGGGCATGAAATATCAGCTAATAATCCCCATTCAAATCTAGATTTTAATCTATCTTCCAAAAATGGAATATCTCTTGGAGGTTTATCAGAAGATATTACAATTTGTTTTCTATCTTCATATAAAGTATTAAATGTATGGAAAAATTCTTCTTGTACCCTCTCTTTTCCAGCAATAAATTGAATATCATCTATTAATAAAACATCAACATTTCTATATTTATTTCTAAATAATTCATTTTTATTATCTTTAATTGCGTTTATTAATTGATTTGTAAATTTTTCTGAAGTTACATATAATACGTTAGAATTTCGATTATCTTCTAAAACTCTATTTCCAATAGCATGCATTAAGTGTGTTTTTCCTAGACCAACTCCCCCATACAAAAATAATGGGTTATAAGAATTACCAGGTGAATTACCTACTGCTAAGCTAGCTGCATGGGCAAATCTATTACTATTGCCAACAACAAATGTATCAAAAGTATATTCAAATTTTAAACTAGAATGATTTGATTCAAGCTCTGATTCAGATACATTTGGCTTTTTATCAGTAATAACTTCTATATTTTCTTCTTCCTCTTTTGATAAATCAATAACAGAAAATGTCCAATTTTTATTTGTAATATAGCTTAAAGTATTTAATAATAGACTATTATATTTATTTTCTATAACATCTTTTTGAAATTCAGATACAGCTGTAAAAACTATATGATCATTACTAATAGACTGAATTTCTAATGATTTAAACCAAGTGTTAAATGATATTGGAGTTACTTCATCTTTTAATAATTCTTTAGCTTTAAATAATAGTTCATCCTTATCTATTTTCATTTATTTCATCCTCTCAAACTATATAAAGCCCTAAGAGTGAATTAATTATCCACATACTTATTCACAACTTTATACACAACTATTGTAAAATTTATATATCAAATTTTTACAAAAAGCAATAGAAAATAGAAAAAATTTTAAAAAAGTTTAAAATCACTTGACATTTTATGATAAATTGAGGTATAATCGTTATGCTTGTTAATTTTATAAAAAATTAATAAAAAACGTTTATCCGTAAGGAAAAATGCTTTAAATATAAAAATATTATTGGAGGTAAAAAATGAAAAGAACATATCAACCAAAAAACAGACAAGAAAAGAAAGAACATGGATTTTTAAAAAGAATGAAAACTAAAGCTGGAAGAAATGTTTTAAAAGCAAGAAGAGCAAAAGGAAGAAAAAAAATATGTGCTTAAATAAAAAGGCTTATTAAAAGCCTTTTTAGTGTTTTCTTCATTTTGCATAAGGAAAAAAATAGAAGATATTATTATTGTTTAATGTAAAAAATTAAAGTAATTAATACCTTTAATAAGGAATGTAAAAAAATGAAAAAAACAAAAATGTTGAAAAAAAATTATGAATTTAAAAATGTACTAACAAAAGGAAAGTACTACACAGGAAGAAATGTAGAGGCTTTTATTATTAATAATAAATTTAATTATAATTTTTTAGGACTTGCTATAAGTGTTAAAGTGGGGAAGGCCACAAAAAGAAATATGATTAAAAGATTAATAAGAGAGAATTACAAAAATATTGAAAGTAGTATAAAAAATGGCTATAGCATAGTTTTTTTATGGAAGAAAAAAGCAGATATAAAAAATGCAAATTATTATAATATACAAGAGGATATGCAAAAGATATTTAAATCAGCTAAAATTTTTTTAGATGAGGAGAATATATGAAAAAAATATTTATTGGGTTAATTAATTGGTATCAAAAACACATTTCATTATGGTTGGATAGTAAAAATATAAAATGTAAGTATTATCCTACATGTTCTGAATATACTAAACAAGCAATAGAAAAATATGGTGCGTTTAAAGGTAGTTTAATGGGAATGTGGAGAATTTTAAGATGCAATCCATTTTCAAAAGGTGGTTATGATCCTGTAAAATAGAAAAAATATAATATGCCAAAATAAAACAGTAATTAATTAGTAGAATATTTTAACAATAAATCTGCAAAGTAAAATCTGGAATAAATTGGCAAAAATGGAGGAAAGTAATGTTTGAATTTTTTGCAAATACATTTGGATATGTATTAAATTTTATTTACGATATAGTGTGCAATTATGGTTGGGCAATTATTTTGTTTACAATAATAGTTAAAATAGTATTATTACCAATATCAATTAAACAACAAAAAACATTGAAAAAAAGTGCTAAATTGCAGACAGAAGTTAAGAATATACAGTTTAAGTATAAAAATGATCCACAAAAAATGAATCAAGAAATAATGAGCTTGTATAAGAACGAAAAAATGAGCCCTTTAAGTGGATGCTTAAGTTCTATAATACAAATAATTTTATTGTTATCAATTTTTTATTTAGTAAGAAGTCCTTTAACATTTATGAGAAAGGTACCTGCAGAAACAATTAATAATTATATTGCTCAAATACAAGAAACAAAAGAAAATAAAGAAGAACAAAATGAAAATGTAGAACAAGTGGAAAAAGTTGAGCAAGTAGAAAATGCAGAGCAAGTAGAAAATGCAGAGCAAGTAGAAAATGCAGAGCAAGTAGAAAATACTGAACAAGTAGAAAATGGTGAAAAAGTAGAAAAAGCTGAACAAGAAGAAAATAAAGAAGAAGGAAAAGACCTATTAAGAGGATACCCTGAAATAAGTGTAATTAAAATAATGGGTGAAGAACATCCAGAAGTAAATATAAATATGAATTTCTTAGGTTTAGACTTAAGTGAAGTTCCACAACAAAATATGAGTGATTATAAAGTATATATAATACCTGTTTTATATATTATTTCTACATTTATATCTATGAAAATAACTTCTTCAATGCAAAAAAAGCAAAATGCTAACAAAAAATCAGAAATAATAGATATTACAGAAAATAATGAAGAAAATGAAGGCAAAGGAGAACCAGAACAACCAGAAAATCAGGTTGATATGTCAATGCAAACAGGTAAAATGATGACTTGGTTAGTGCCTATAATGTCAATTTCAATTGCGTTTGTTACACCACTAGGACTTGCTTTATATTGGTTAGTAAATAATGTTTTAATGATTATAGAAAGATTAATATTAAATAAAATTATTAAAGATGAAGATTAAAAAATGTAATTTACAAGAAGGGATTGGTGAATTATAATGGCTAAAAGTATTGTATCTGAAGGGAAAACTACCAACGAAGCTATAGAAAAAGGATTAAAAGAATTAAATGTTTCAAAAAATATGGTAGATATTAAAGTTTTAGAAAATGAAGATAAAAGAAGCTTTTTTAGTATTCTAACTCCTAGAGTTGTAAAGGTAGAATTGACAGTTAGGGAAGGCAAAGCTATAGAAAAACCTGAATATAAAAGAAATGAACATAAAACAATTGAAAAGAAAGAAATAGTTTTATCAGAAGAAGAACAAGATAAAGCAAAAAATAATGTTGAAATATTTATGAAAGAATTTGTAAAAGAATTACCAGAGGGAACAAAATACGAAATAACAAAATCTACAACTGGATTAAATGTTAGTTTAACAAATAGTGAGCTTGGATATTTAATTGGATATAGAGGGGAAACTTTATACGCTTTACAAAATATTTTAACATCAATAGCTGGAAAAAATATTGAAAATAAAGTTAGAGTGATTTTAGACATAGAAGGATATAGAGAAAAAAGAGAAAAAACTCTTGAAGAATTAGCTGTTAAAGTAGCTAAAACAGTTGTTAAAACAAGAAAATCAGTTACTTTAGAGCCAATGCCAGCATATGAAAGAAAAGTCATTCATAGTAAATTACAAAATGATTCTCAGGTAGAAACCATTAGTATTGGAGAAGAACCTAGAAGAAGAATTGTAATTTCATTAAAAAATAATAAATAAGAAAAATCGGAGGTCAAAGGTCGGATTTACTTATATTTTTTAAGTATATCGATTTTTGACCTTTTTATAATGTTTAAATAAAAAAGAAGGAGAAATATTATGAACACTATAGCATCAATATCAACGGCTCCACGGAATTGGAGGAATTGGTATTATTAGAATGAGTGGAGATAATTGTTTTGAAATATTAGATAAAATATTTCAAGCAAAAAATCCTCAAAATATAGAAAATATAAAAGGTTATACAATTAAATATGGTAATATTATAGATAATAATAAAAATATTGTTGATGAAGTATTAGTTTCATATTTTAAAGCACCTAAAAGCTATACAACAGAAAATATGTGCGAAATCAATACTCATGGTGGAATTGTAGTTTTAAGAAAAATATTAGATCTATGCTTAAAAAATGGAGCAGATATGGCAGAACCAGGTGAATTCACTAAAAGAGCGTTTTTAAATGGTAGAATTGATTTATTACAAGCAGAATCTGTAATAGATATTATAAATTCAAAATCCGAAAAAGAAGCAAAAACTAGTATTAATCAATTAGAAGGTCATTTGTCTAAAAAAATCCATGAGATTAAACAAAAAATATTAGATGTAATGGTTAATGTAGAAGTTGCAATTGATTATCCAGAATATGATGTAGAAGATGCGACAAATGAACAAATTTTAAATATGTTAGATTCTGTAGAAGTTGATTTAAAGGCATTAGAGAACAGTTTTGATAATGGAAAACTGATAAAGGAAGGAATCAAAACTGCAATTATAGGAAGACCAAATGCTGGTAAATCTTCTTTATTAAATGCCATATTAAAAGAGGAAAGAGCAATTGTAACAGATATAGAAGGAACAACAAGAGATACAATAGAAGAATTTGTAAATATTAATGGAATTCCACTAAATCTTATAGAT
Source organism: Clostridia bacterium (assembly GCA_017434295.1). Taxonomy (GTDB): domain Bacteria; phylum Bacillota; class Clostridia; order TANB77; family CAG-508; genus CAG-269. Next base: position 3,480 of record JAFRFO010000115.1, on the reverse strand, counting down.
ACTGCAGGAATAAGAGATACAGAAAACGAAGTAGAGAAAATAGGTGTAAAGAAGTCAAAAGAAATTGCTAAGTCAGCGGATTTAATAATTGCAATATTTGATTCTAGCAAAGAATTAACTTCTGAAGACATTGAAATACTAGATTTTATTAAAGAAAAAAATGTAATAATTGTATTAAATAAAATAGATTTAAAAACAATAATAGATGAGAAAAATGAAAAATTAAATGAAGTTTCAAAAAATATAATTAAAATATCTGCATTAAATGAAACAGGAATAGAAGAATTATATAATTGTATTTCAAAAATGTTTAATTTAAATGAAATAAATGTAGATAATGAAATAATTATAACAAACTTAAGACATAAAAATTTAATTAGTAAAGCAATTGAAAATGTAAAAAAGGCAAGAGAAACACTTGAAAATAGCATGCCTTCTGATATTATAGCAATTTATATTAAAGATATTTTAGAAGTATTAGGAGAAATAACAGGAGAAGAAGTGACAGAAAATATTATTAATGAAATTTTTGCTAAATTCTGTTTAGGAAAGTAAATAAAATTATTACGAGAATAAAAAATAAGACAGTTTTATTTGATAAACGACTAATTTATTGTTTTATATAATAAAATGGAAAATTTTTTGAAATAAGCAAGATTTTATTTGAATAGTAAACATAATGCTTTAAAACGCTATATATTAATAAATAATACTTTAAAAAAGTAATAAAAAATATTTATTATTAATAATTGTAAAAAGAATGATGATGAAAAAACAAAGACAAACAAAATTTATTTATAAGTAAAATTTTAAATATAACTTCTGGAGAACAGTTTTTTCTGTTTCACATAGAAGTGAAAAAGGAGTAGTAAAAAATGAATTATTATGCAGGAGATTATGATGTAGCAGTAGTTGGAGCAGGACATGCAGGATGCGAAGCTGCACTTGCTGCAGCTAGATTAGGAATGAAAACTTTAATATTTTCAATTAGTTTAGAGAATATTGCAAACATGCCTTGTAATCCACATATAGGAGGAAGCTCTAAAGGACATTTAGTAAGAGAGATAGATGCTCTAGGTGGAGAAATGGGTAAAAATATTGATAAAACAATGATGCAAATTAAAATGCTTAATACTTCAAAAGGACCAGCTGTGCATTCATTAAGAGCACAAGCAGATAGAAAAAAATATCAAGCAGAAATGAAACATGTTTTAGAATTACAAGAAAACCTAGAGGTAAAACAAGCAGAAATTGTAGATATAAAAGTTGAAGATGGAAAAGTTAAATCAATTGAAACAAATGTAGGTGCTATTTATAATGTAAAAACATTAATTTTAGCAACACGGAACATATTTAAAAGGAAAAATATATATTGGCGAATTTAGCCAAGAAAGCGGACCTGATGGAGTTGCTGCTGCAAACAAATTAAGTGAAAGTTTAAAGAAAATTGGTATTAACTTAATAAGATTTAAAACAGGAACTCCAGCTAGAATTAACAGAAAAAGTATAGATTTTAGTAAAATGGAAGTACAAAAAGGTGATGAGGGAATAGTACCATTTTCTTTTGAAGATGAAATAAAACCATTTAAACAAGCAGATTGTTATTTAACATATACAACAGAGGAAACCCACAAAATAATTAGAGAAAATTTACATAGATCACCATTATATGCAGGAAAAATAGAAGGAACAGGACCTAGATATTGTCCATCTATTGAAGATAAAGTGGTAAGGTTTAGTGATAAACCAAGACATCAAGCGTTTGTTGAACCTGTTGGAGAAAACACAGAAGAAATGTATGTGCAAGGAATGAGCTCATCACTTCCAGAAGACGTACAAATTGCTTTTTATAGAACAATACCAGGCTTAGAACATGCTGAATTTACAAGACCAGCTTATGCTATAGAATATGATTGTATAGATCCATCAGAATTAAAACTATCATTAGAATATAAAGGAATAGATGGATTATTTATGGCTGGTCAAATAAATGGTACATCTGGTTATGAAGAAGCAGCTTGCCAAGGCTTAATTGCTGGAATAAATGCAGCACAAAAAATAAAAGGAAAAGAACCAGTTATATTAGATAGAACACAAGGATATATTGGTGTGTTAATAGATGATATTGTTACAAAAGGAACAAATGAACCATATAGAATGATGACATCAAGAGCAGAATATAGATTATTATTAAGACAAGATAATGCAGATTTAAGACTAACTACAATAGGGCATGATGTTGGATTAATATCTGATGAAAGATATGAAAGATTTTTAAATAAGAAGAAAAATATTGAAAAAGAGGTAGAAAGACTTAAAAATACAATAGTTAAGCCAACAGAAGAAGTAAACAAACTACTAGAAAGCAAAGGCACAGCAATTCTTACTACAGGAACAAAAATGTCTGAATTATTAAAAAGAACAGAAATTACTTATGAGGATTTAAAAATAATAGATAATGAAAGACCAGAATTATCATTACAAGAAAAAGAAGAAGTAGAAATTCAAGTAAAATATGAAGGATATATAAAGTTACAAGAAGAACAAGTTCAAAAATTCAAGAAATTAGAAAGCAAAAAGTTGTCTCCAGATATTGATTATGAAACAATTAATGGTATCAGCCTAGAAGCAAGACAAAAATTAAATAAATTTAAACCAACGTCAATTGGACAAGCATCAAGAATATCTGGTGTTTCACCAGCTGATATTTCAGTATTGTTAATATATGATCAAATGAATAAGGATAATTAAAGTCATTTTAAGTATCATTTTCACTTAAGAATATATATTGCTTTACAAAAAAGAGAGGAATAAAAAATGAATAAAGAGGTATTTTTTAATAAAATTACAGATTATGCAAATAAAATTAATATAGAGTTAAACGAGAAACAAAAAGAACTTTTTTTTGATTATATGAATTTACTTTTGGAATGGAATGAAAAGATAAATCTAACAGCAATAACAGAACCAAATGAAGTTATACTAAAACATTTTATTGATTCTATTACAATTAGTAAATTTATTAAAGAAAATACATATATAGCAGATATAGGAACTGGCGCAGGATTTCCAGGTATTCCTTTAAAAATTTTAAGAGAAGATGTTGATATTGTTTTAGTTGATTCACTAAATAAAAGAATAAATTTCTTAAATGAAGTAATAAGCAAATTAGACTTGAAAAAAATAACAACAGTCCACTCAAGAGCAGAAGATTTTGCACATGATAAAAAATATAGAGAACAATTTGATGTTGTTACATCAAGAGCGGTGGCAAATATGTCTACATTAAGTGAGTATTTGATACCATTAGCAAAACTTAAAGGAAAATGCTTATGCATGAAAGGACCAGATATAGAAGAAGAAATTAATAATGCAAAAAAAGCAATTTCAATTCTAGGTGGAACAATAACAAATGTTCATACATTTGATTTACCAAATTCTGACATTGGTAGAACAGTTGTAGAAATTGAAAAATCAAAG
>JAFRFO010000114.1 GCA_017434295.1 Clostridia bacterium | reverse complement strand
GACCTACAAGTTTAGCAAACTCGCCCCTTCACCACTTGGGTACACCTACATAAATATAAAAAAATGGCGGAGAGGGTGGGATTCGAACCCACGGTACGCTATAAACGCACGCCAATTTTCAAGACTGGTGCCATAAACCAACTCGACCACCTCTCCGTGTCAACTTGCGACTATCTTAATATAGCATATTCTTATAGTACTTGTCAAGCTTTTTAGAGAAATTTTTATATGGTATTTTAAAACAAAGTTGGCAAAATTTTATATCTTGCCAACTTTATTTTATTATTTAATTAAATCTAATATTCTCTCTAAATCTTCATTAGAGCTATATTCAATAACAATCTTTCCTCTTCTTTTTCCTGCATTTAGTCTAACTTTTGTTCCAAAGAATCCTTGGAAAGTGTCTTCAATATCTTTATATAAAATATGATTTTTGTCTTGTTGTTCTTTAGATACTTTTATTTTTACAGCTTTTTCTAATTGTCTAACTGTTGCATTTCTTTCTATCATTTGAACTGCAGTTTTATATTGTCTTTCTGGGTCTGTTATTGATAAAAGAGATTTACAATGCCCTTCACTTAGTTTTCCTTCTTTACAAAATTCTAGTACACGTGGCTCTAAATTTAGAATTCTAACTGAATTTGCAATTGCACTTCTACTTTTTCCAAGTTTTTTTGCAACATCTTCTTGTCTTAAATTATATTCTTGCATTAAATTTTTAATTCCAAGTGCTTTTTCATAAGGATTTAAGTCTTCTCTTTGTATATTTTCTATTAAAGCAATTTCTGCATTTTTCTTGCTATCACTTTCTCTTATAATTGCTGGAATTTCTTTTAATCCTGCAAGTTTTGATGCTCTCCATCTTCTTTCTCCTGCAATTATTTGATAATAGTCATCTTCTTTGCATACAACTATTGGTTGAATTAATCCATATTCTTTAATTGAATTTGCAAGCTCTTCTAGAGCTTCTTCATCAAATTTCTTTCTTGGTTGATTTCTGTTTGGTTCTACCTCTGTTATTTTTAAATTTTTTAATACATCATTTTCTTGCATCTGTTCTTCTTTTGGAGCTGGTCCAAATAAAGCATCTAGTCCTTTTCCTAATCCTGTCATTTTTGGCATTTTATATCACTTTCCTTCCTCTTTTTTGTGTTTTTCTTTTTATTTCATATGTTTTGCTGTCTTTTCTTCTTCATTATTTTTTACAAATTCTTTTGCAAATTTTATATAACTCTTTGCACCTTTAGATCTTGGGTCATAAACAGTTATTGGCATACCATAACTTGGTGCTTCACTTAGTCTAACATTTCTTGGTATTACAGTTTTGTATACTTTGTCATCAAAATATTTTTTAACTTCTTTTACAACTTGATTTGATAAATTTGTTCTTATATCATACATTGTTAAAAGAGCACCTTCAATTTCTATTTCTTTATTTAAATGTTTTTTAACTAGATTTATTGTGTTTATAAGTTGTCCTAATCCTTCTAGTGCAAAGTATTCGCATTGTACAGGAATTAATACACTATTTGATGCTGTAAATGCATTTAATGTAATTAATCCTAAAGATGGAGGGCAATCTATAAATATGTAATCATAGTCATCTTTTATTGTTTCTAGTTTTTCTTTTAATCTTTGTTCTCTTGACATCATAGAAACAAGTTCAACTTCCGCGCCTGCCAAACTTATGTTTGAAGGGCAAATAGTCAATCCTTTTACAGTTGTTGGTTTTATTGTTTTCTCAAAAGTTGTATCATTTACTAAAATGTCATATGTAGAAAGTTCAACATCTTTTTCTACACCTAATCCACTTGTCGCATTTCCTTGTGGATCAGCATCTATTAATAAAACTTTTTTACCTTTTTTTGCAATAATTGTACTAAGGTTAACTGCAGTTGTAGTCTTGCCTACACCACCTTTTTGATTTGCAATTGATACTATTTTACTCACTATTTTGCCTCCCTATTTCGATAAATTTTTCAGTATTAATATAATATAAAAATATAATAAAAAAGTCAATAAAAAATCATTAATTTTTTTAAAAAACCATAATATATTATGGTTTTTTTGAATACTATTTTATTATTTTTTATACTATAGGTTCCTTAGAAGGCACTCCTGCTTTTCTTGGATACCTCTTGTCTGTAGACTTTGATTTTTCAATTTCTACAACTGTTCTACCAATGTCAGAATTTGGTAAATCAAATGTATGAACATTTGTTATTGTTCCACCTAGAATTGAAATTGCTTTTTTTGCATTATTAATTTCTTCTTCTATATCTGGTCCTTT
>JAFRFO010000113.1 GCA_017434295.1 Clostridia bacterium | reverse complement strand
CATAAATACTTTAGGAATTCCAGTAATAGCATTAGGAATTCCAACAGTTGTAGAACTTGCAACATTAGTTTCAGACGGAATAGATATATTTATAGATAGGTTACAAGATAAAGCACAGTCAAATGAATACTTAAACAAACTTCAACAACAAGATAAATATGAAGAAGTAAAAGATGCATTAAATGTAGGAGAATATAACATGATAGTTACACCTAAAGAAATAGATGATTTAATAGAAAACATGAAAGATATAGTAGCCAGAGGAATAAATCAGACAATATCTTAAGAAAATCGGTCGATTAACGGTCAATTTAAACCCGGAACCAATTGACCGTTAAACTTACTGATTTGAAATAATTATCTTGACAAAATTCGCACTTACTGATAATATAGAATTGCCAAAAATTATCTAGGGGGAAAAAATGAAAATATATCCTAAGGTTATATTCAATAGCGTATCAGAAATATCTGTGGAATTTTTAAAAGATAATAAAATAAATGCATTAATTTTAGATGTAGATAATACCTTAATAAATATAGAAAGAATAATACCAGAAAATACAAAAAAATGGGTTGAAATTATGAAAAAAAACAATATAAAACTCTATATTTTATCAAACACCAACAATAAACAAAAAGTAGAAGATGTCTCAAATGCATTAGATATACCATATAGAAATTTAGCAAAAAAACCATCAAAAAAAGGATTTATAAAAGTACAAGAAATATTGCAAGAAAAACCTGAAAACATTGGGGTAGTTGGTGATCAGATATTTACTGATGTAATTGGTGGAAATAAATGCAATATGTTTACAATATTAGTAGAGCCAATACAAAAGAAAGAATATTGGTATACTAGATGGAAAAGACCATTAGAAAACATAGTAAAAAATAAATTTAAAGCTAAACAAAATAAACAATAAACAAATAAGTATAAAAAATAAATATAACAAATAAAAACAACAAAATAATATAATTAAAATAAAGAAAAAACAAAAACAAAGGAGAAAAAAAGAATGTATATAAATGATACACATATAGCATATTTTATAGGAGCGGTGATACTAGCAATATTCGTAGGTCAATTTGTAGGTTGGATGAATAAAAGACTACCAAATTATGAAAAAGTATTTTCATTAAAAGGCTTAAAAGAAAACAGAAAAAACTTTAAGCCACATTACATATTAATCTTAATAACAGCAGTAATATATGTAGGATTAGTATATAGATTTGGAATAAAAGAAACCTTAATTGCAAACCTAGACCTAATAAAATATGTGATACTAACACCAATGCTTTTATCAGCATTCGTAATAGACTATAAATTACAAATAATACCAAACAGACTAAATCTAGCAATATTTGAAACAGGCTTAATATTCTGCTTCTTATATGGATTATCAAATGTAGCAATATCAATAAACATGTTTTTAGGAATGCTTGCTGGAGCAGGAATATTCTTACTTATAACATTACTAGGTGGACTATTCTATGGAAAAGAAGCAATGGGATTTGGCGACGTAAAATTAATGGGAGCACTAGGATTATTCTTTGGTTTATCAAACATAATAATAGTAACACTTTTATCATTTTTAATAGGAGCAGTATTAAGTATAATCCTATTAATAACTAAAATAAGAAAAACAAGCGAATACATACCTTTTGGACCATTTATAGTAATAGCATCATTTATTAGTATTTATGTGCCATTTGAAACAATAAAAATGATATTAATGGAAATATTTACACTTGGAATGTATAAAGGATAATTATTTTAAATTAATATAAATTATATTATTAAATTAGATAAGAAAACATATCAATTATTTTACAAAACAAAATTTATGCTGAAAGGATATAATATATGAACTTAAAATTACAATGGTTAAGAAATAAAATAGCAAGTTTAGACTTACAGGGAATAATAATATCAAAACCAATCAATATAAAATACCTTACAGGGCTTGATGCTGAGGGTATTTTATTAGTCACGAGAAAAGAAAACATATACATAACAGATGGAAGATATATAGAATATGTTCATTCAACATTAACACTATTTGATGAAATAATAGTATATGATCAAAAGGATGTATCAACAGATGATTACGAAAACTTTTTTATGTTTTGTGAAAATGTCGGATTTGAAGAACACTATGTAACATATGCTAAATATAAAGAATTAGTAAGAAAATACAAAATAAATAATTTAGTTGAAACTGACTACATTATAGAAAAACAAAGAATGATAAAAGATGAAGACGAAATAAAAGATATACAAAAGGCATGTGAAATAACAGACAATTGTTTTGAATACTTATTATCATATATAAAACCAGGAATGACAGAAAAACAAATAGCAAACGAAATAGAAGAATATTATAAACAAAGAACAGATGGATTATCATTTGATACAATAGTTGCATCAGGAGAAAACTCATCAAAGCCTCATGCAGTGCCAACAGATAGAAAAATACAAAAAGAAGATATAATAACAATAGATATGGGATGCAAAGTAAACGGTTATTGCTCAGATATGACAAGAACAATATTTGTAGGAAAAGTGCCAGACTATATAAAACCAGTATATGACTTGGTTTTAAAAAATCATTTGCAAACCTTAAAAGAATACAAAGAAGGAGCAAATATTAGAATATTATCAAAACTAGTTTTAAATGATTTTAAATCACATGACTATGATATGTTGCATAGTTTAGGACATGGGGTAGGGCTAGAAGTACACGAGCCTCCTATAATAAATCATAAAAATGAAGCTTTGCTAAAAGAAAACATGGTAATTACAAGTGAACCAGGAATTTATATCGCTGGAAAATTTGGTGTAAGAATAGAAGATACAGTACAAATAACCAAATCAGGGAGCTTCAGTTTAACAAAGAGCGAGAAAAACTATACTGTTATATAAAGTAATATATATTCTTCCCGGGTCTCCCCATTCTAAATTTTCTAATGAAAGCAAAGCTTTCTAAGAAAATTTGAACGGTCCCCACTTGACCACTCACAGAATATATATTACTTTTTTATAACTATTGATTTTTCACAGAATTTGTGGTATTATATATAAAGTTTAAAAAAATAAGTACAAATTGTAAAAAATAATTTGTAAGCTGAAGCTGTAACAAATAGAATTTAAGGGTTTCAGTATAAGAAAGGAGAAATAATTATGGCAGCAGTATATTCAGCAGGAGATTTTAGAAATGGAACAACATTTGAAATGGAAGGAAATGTATTTAGAGTAGTTGAATTTCAACACGTTAAACCAGGAAAGGGAGCAGCATTTGTTAGAACAAAATTAAAAAATGTAATAACAGGAGCAGTATTAGAAAAAACATTCAACCCATCAGATAAATTCCCAGGAGCAGAAATAGAGAAAAAAGCAATGCAATATTTATACAATGATGGAGATTTATATTACTTTATGGATAATGAAACATATGATCAAATGCCTTTAAATAAAGAACAATTAGGAGATTGTTTAAAATATTTAAAAGAAAATATGGAAGTAACAATTCTTTCATTTAAAGGAAATGTATTTGCAGTAGAACCACCAACATTTGTTGAATTAGAAGTTACATATACAGAACCAGGATTTAGTGGAAACACAACAACTACATCTGGAAAACCTGCAACATTAGAAACAGGACTAGAATTACAAGTTCCATTATTTGTAAACATTGGAGATGTACTAAAAATAGACACAAGAACATGTGAATATATGGAAAGAGTATAGAAAAAACCGCTTAGGAGCGGTTTTTTTATATATATAATTTTTATATATCTAAATTCATAATAATAGCATTATCTGTATTATTGTAATAATTTTTTCTTAATCCAATTTGTTCAAAGTTAAATTTTTTATAAAGCTTTAAAGCTGAAATGTTATTTTCATTAACTTCTAAAGTAATAGTTTTCATATTATTTGACTTACAGTAATTAATAATGAATTCTAGTAATTGAGATCCAATACCTGCATTTCTAATAACTTTTTTAGTTACAATGTTTGTAATAGTAGCTTCATCTAAAACAAACTGAACACTCACAAAGCCAAGAATACTATTTGTTTTAGTTGAATTATTATTGTTATCCTTAGCTATAAATAAATGTGAAGTATCATTTTCAAACTCTTGTTGCAAAACTTTAAAACTCCAAAAATCATCAAACTCAGAAGTAAGAATATTTTTTATAGAATTCAAGTCTTCATTTGTCATTTTAGCTATTATGTAATTATTTGTATTGTTATAATTATCTTTACTTTTCTTCGTTTCCATAACTCTCTCAGCTTGAGGCTTTTTTAAATATAAAGGTAAGAGCTCTAAAGTAGTATTAGAAGATATTTTTTTAATTCCAGCTAAAGCTAGATTGTAGGTTTTGATATTATTTGTGTTAGAATACAAGCAGTTAATAGTTTTGCTTTCAATTGATGTAATTGTATTACTTAATATTTTTTTGTATATATTGACTCCATCTCCAACAAAAGTAATAGTATTATCGGAATTGCTGTTTAGGTAATCTGTTAGTGTGCTACACATTTCTTCAACAGAAGTGGCAATAGGAGAGATAACCTCTGTTAAAGAATTGTTGCTAAAACTATATAAAGCAAAATAGCAATTATCATTTTTACAATCAATAATACTACAAATTAATCCATCAGTTTTAACACTATATGCTAAAGCTTCCAAAGAACTAACTCCAGTATATTTTTTATTATCAAAACTATCTACAAAAGCTTTTGCAGTAGCAACACCAATTCTAATACCAGTAAAAGAACCAGGACCAATATCACAAATAAAGCCATCAATATCAGCTATTTTTAAATTATTATTATATAATAATTTTTGAATTAATGGCATCAAATTTTGAGAATGAGTCAAACCATTATCAATTTCTATTTTATCAATTAAAATATCATCTTCTGTAATGCAAGCTCCACAAAGCTTGCTAGAAGTTTCAATTGCTAAGTATTTCATTTTTCCCTCCAAATTCTTCAATTATTAATTCTCTAATATTTTCATCTTGGTCATCTTTAGAAAAAGTAATATGAATATATTTTTTTGGAAGCACATCCTTAATCATTTCGCCCCACTCAATAATGCAAATACCTTTATCAAAATACTCTTCTCCACCAATAGCCAAAAATTCATCAACATCTTCTAATCTGTAAACATCAAAATGATAAATTGGGACAGTAGGCGTGTTATATTCATTAACAATAGTAAAGGTAGGGCTTGATATTTCATCTTGAAGATTAAAGAATTCTAAAACTCCCTCAGTAAACTTAGTTTTACCAGAGCCAAGTTCACCAGTTAGAACGATTACATCACCTTTTTTTAGTTTGCTTGCAAATTCTTTTGCAAATTGTTTAGTTTCAATTTCATTATTAGTTTTTATAATATATTTACTCATTTTTTCTCCTAAAAAATGGTCAATTAGTGTTTTGACCGAAAAAAAGGTCAATTGGTTCCGGGCTTGTTTTGACCGATTTATTATGTAAATATTATAATATAAAAAGATATATTAGTCAATTCAATAAAAAAATTTAATAAATCTATTGCTAAAACAAATTAAATGTAATATAATTGCAATACAATTGAAAAGAAAATGTAACAAAATAAAAAGGGGAATGTAAAATGTTTAAATTTGATTTTGGGCAAGACATAGGAATAGACCTTGGAACAGCTACAGTTATAGCTTATGTAAAAGGAAAAGGTATAGTATTAAGAGAACCTTCTGTAGTTGCAGTAGATAGTAACACAGGAGAAGTTTTAGCTGTTGGCCAAGAAGCAAGAAGAATGCTTGGTAGAACACCAGGAAACATAGTTGCAACAAGACCTTTAAGAGATGGAGTAATATCAAATTATACAGTAACAGAAAAAATGCTAAAACATTTTATTAACAAGGTTTGTGGAAGATTTTTATTTGCACCAAGAATTATGATTTGTATTCCATCACAAGTTACAGAAGTTGAGAAAAAAGCAGTAATAGATGCAGCAACACAAGCAGGAGCAAGAAAAGTATATTTAATAGAAGAACCACTTGCAGCAGCAATAGGAGCAGGGCTTGATATAGCAAAACCATGTGGAAATATGGTTGTAGATATTGGTGGAGGAACAACAGATATAGCAGTAATTTCACTTGGAGGAACAGTTGTAAGCTCATCATTAAAAGTTGCGGGAGATAAATTTGACGAATATATCGTAAAATATATAAAAAGAAAATATAACATGATGATAGGAGAAAGAACAGCAGAAGACTTAAAAGTAAATATAGGCTGTGTTTTTCCAAAAATTCAAGATGCAGAAATGGATGTTAGAGGAAGAGATTTAATTACAGGACTTCCAAAAACAGTAACAGTACATTCATCAGAAATGCTAGAAGCTTTACTAGAACCAGCAATGATGATAGTAGATGCTGTACATGGAGTACTAGAAAAAACGCCACCAGAACTTGCAGCAGACATAAGTGATAGAGGAATATATATGACAGGTGGAGGATGCTTAGTAGATGGCTTAGATAAATTATTGCAAGAAAAAACAGGAATAAATGTAATGATAGCACAAGATTCAGTATCATGTGTAGCACTAGGCACAGGAAAAGCATTAGACAATTTAGATGTATTAGAAGGAAAGAAGAAATAGATAAATAATCGCCGGCAATCAAATTTGACGGCGATTTAATGTGAGAGTAGAAGGGATAATAAATATGAAAAAAGTAACATTTATAACACTTGGTTGCAAAGTAAATCAATACGAAACAAATGCAATGTGCGAAGAATTTATAAAACACAATTATGAAATAGTAGATAAAGAAGAAAATGCAGATATATGTGTAGTAAATACTTGCACAGTGACAAATATGTCAGACAGAAAATCAAGGCAAATGTTAAGAAGAGTAAAAGAAATCAATCCACAGGCTATAATTGTAGCTTGTGGTTGTTATGTTCAAGTAGCTAAAGATGAACTTGAACAAATGCCAGAAATTGACTTAGTTTTAGGAAATAACGAGAAAAAAGAAATAGTAAAATATGTAGAAGAATTTATTGCAAGAAATAGTAAAGAAACAAAGAGAGAAAAAATTCAAAATTATAATGAATGTGAAAAAGAAAACTCAATAAAAAACACAAAAAACAAATTAGAATCAGTTCAAGACGTAATGCATCAAAAAGAATACATAGATTTTGGCGATGTAACCTTTACAGAAAAAACAAGAGCAGTAATAAAAGTACAAGATGGATGTGATAGATTTTGTGCATATTGTATAATTCCTTATGCTAGAGGGAGAGTAAGAAGTAGAAAACCAGAAAGTGTAATAAAAGAAGTAAAACAAATAGCACAAAACGGAATAAAAGAAGTAGTAATAACTGGAATCCATGTTGCCTCTTACGGTAACGATTTTGAAAAGAATTACAAACTAATAGATTTATTAGAAGAAATAAACAAAATTGAAGGGATAGAAAGAATTAGATTAGGCTCAATAGAACCACTTCTAATTACACAAGAATTTTTAGATAGATTAACAAAACTAGAAAAAATATGCCATCATTTTCATTTATCATTACAAAGTGGTTGTGATGAAACATTAAAAAGAATGAATAGAAGATACACAACAGAACAATTTAGAAACATAGT
>JAFRFO010000112.1 GCA_017434295.1 Clostridia bacterium | reverse complement strand
AGATAATATATTTTCTTTTTTATTTTATATATTTTAGATCTCTCTCTCTCTATATCTCTCTCTATCTCTTACAGCAGTATCGGTTTCAGCTTTCATTCGTTTTCCTTCTTTCTTTTCCTTGGTTTATCTACTTTTTTAGTGTATCACTAATTTTTTTGTTTTGCAATATTTTTTAAAAAATGTAATATATTTGTAATACTTTGTTTTATGGAGACAAACTTTTGGGAAGTATTTCAAAAAGTTTTGAAGCCTGCAGGCTAGGTGGTCTGTTAGGCTTCACTTAAAAGATAATTAAACACAAGAATAAATATGTTTAGAGCTTATCAAGTCTAGTGATACTTGATAAGCTCTTGCTCAATTTAAAATTAACCAAACTTTTTGGAAGTGTCCCCAAAAAGTAAAATCATTATTTTTTTGTAAAGTAGCCTGGAGAACTTGTTCCACCATCAATTCTCGCATATTCTTTATTTGTATGGCTTGAATTATAAGCGGTATTTGCTCCTCCTTTAAGTTTTGTACACTCTCCAAACATATCATCAGATGAATCTACATTATTTTGTATATTTGTTACAAAATCTTCACTAACATATATTGTTTCTAAATTTTGACAGCCACTAAACATACCACTAGTATCAGTAATATTTCCAATTTTTAAATTTGTTAAATTTACAGATTTTAAATTGGAATTAAATGCAAAGAAATATGATAATGTAGTAACATTTTCAAATGTTGTTCCAGTTAAATCTATACTTTCAACGCTTCCATATTTCCACAGTTCCTCAAAACCATCTATGTTTTTAATAGTACAGTTTTTTAAAATTGCATTTTTACAAGTTTTTATATTATTAATTGTTTGACCATTAGTATAACCAGCTCCTTCAAAAGTTGTGCCACTTAAATCAAAATAAACTAATTCTGTCATATAACCAAATTCATAATAATCTGTAACATAATAATTAGGACAAATAGTTAATGAAGTTAAATTAGGACATCCATAATCAAATAAATGTGTTACTTTTGTATTGCCAAAATCCCATCCAGATAAATCTAAACTTCCAGATATACCACATTCATAAAACATACTATCCATATTATGGTTATTAATCATTTTTATATTATTAATTCCATCATTTGTTGTTCCACTTAAACTTGCTTTTGTTGAACCTATTTGATTTATATTCCTGCAAGAATCAAACCATTTCTGCGTTGATTTAGGCCATATAGAATTTTTTATAATTACATTTGTAATCTTTTCAGCTTTATCATACCATGCAGGATATCCTTTATTCCAATTAGAAACATCTTGATAATCTTCATCAATAGTGCTTCCTGTTGTAATATAATCATTGTCATTACTATAGTCATCATCATGACTAAGTATTAATGTTCCATCTGTATATAATCTTGCATATATACTGTCTACTGGTGTCTCTACGTTCCAGTTTATGTTACCATTAGCTAATATTTCTCCATAAACTACGTTTCCTTTTGTATCTGATATTGTTAAAGTGCCTCCTGAAATAGCATAAGTATAACCTCCCTCTGTTCCAACAATATTATTTGCAACATAATCTCCAGCCGTAACTATACCTGTTCCCAAACTTTGATTGCTCACATACTTTTTATCCATATATTCTTGGATAAGGTTTGTTGCTTTTAATGCAGCAGCATCTTTCATAGCTCCTTTGTCATTTTCTGTCCTTGCTTGAACAGCCTTGTTTGGTGCACTCTCATTGCTTGATATTGCTGCAATAGTTACTCCTGCTAGTATTAGCAAGACTATAATTGTCCTAATCTTCCGTTATGACTATTTTTATTTAGCCAGCATTTTTTAATTCATTATCTACACTTCTCATATTTAAAATATTAAACTTATAATATATAGTAATCTCTTTACTTTCAGATATTTCTATCTTATCAACTAATGAAACAAGCATTGTTCTTGTTATATCTTTCATATTAACAAAATCTTTAACAAGTTTATTTATATCAACAGAAGAATCTTCTTTTTGTTCCAATTCCTTTAATTGATTTATTCTTTCTGTTGCATCTTTTCTTGCTTCAATTTGTTTTGTATAAATTCTAGTAAAATCCTCATCTTCAAATAAGCCTTTGTATTTATCTTCGTATAATTTATCAATTCTCTTGTTTATATCTCTTACTTTCTTTTCTAAAATAAGAATTTCATTTTTGACATTAAACTTATCTTTCATTATTTTTTCTTTGGATTTATCAGCTAATTTTGAATACTTTTCTTCGTTCAAGAACTCTTTACATCTATTTCTAATTTGTTCTATTACAAAATTTGTTACTTTTTCTAGGTTATTGCTATGTGGAGTGCATAAATGTAATTGAGTATTACAAGCATAAGTATTGCACCTTAAATAAAATGTTGTTTTATGTGGGTGCTTTTGTGGTACTAAACTTAGTTTTTTGCCACATTCTTTGCAAGTAACTATACCTTTTAATAGCCAATCATAAGACTTTGTTCTTACTCCAGTTCTGCTTTTTATCATATCTTGTACTATATTAAAAGTTTCTTCATCTATTATTGGTGTGTGCATTCCTTTTACAATTATTCTATCTTCTTTAGGCATTATCATTGTTTTCTTGCTTTTATAGTTTATTTTTTTTGTATTGCCATTTGATACCCAACCTAAATAGGTTACATTTTGCAGAATTCTTTTTACTGTGTTTCTGTTCCAACCTCTTTTTATGCCATCTTTTCTAGTGTGGTTATTTCCGACATATTTCTGATGGTACTAAAGTTTTCTCATCTGTTAGGATTTTTCCTATTTCAGTTGGTGTTTTTCCGTTTCTTGCTAGCATAAATATTCTTCTAACTATTGGAGCAATATCTTGGTCTATTACATAATGGTTATAGTCTAATGGATCTTTTTTGTAGCCGATAGGTAGGGTATGTTGTCATTACTTTACCTTCTCTTGCTCTTGTTTTCTTACCATTTCTTACTTTTCTTGATGTATCTCGTAAAAACCATTCATTGAAAAATGCCTTAAATTGCATCATATCTTCAGATGTTTCAATACTTCCAGTATCAATATCATCTGTTACTGCTATAAATCTTACACCTTTTTCGATGAAAAATTCTTCTAGATAATAAGATATTTTGCTTGATAATCTTCCAAATCTTGATAAGTCTTTTACTATTATTAAATTGATTTTTTTATTTTCAATGTCCTGTATCATTTGATTAAAGTCTGGTCTGTCAAAACTTGCACCAGAGTAACCATCATCTGAATAGTGTTTGTATATACGAACGTTATTTTCTTTACAAAAGTTTTCATTAAATAACTTTTGTGTGCTGATACTTCCACTTTCTAATTCATCTTCCTTTGTTTCAAGTACTTCGCCATTACCAACTTCAATTTTTTCGTTTGACAGCCTTTCATATAAGCCTGCCACATATTTTTCTGGATTTGCTATTGTTATCATTTTTCCTCTCTTTCTAATAACAATAGGTTTCCTCCAAGCCAATTTATAACTGAATTATACAATCAAAAATCAAAATATGCAACTAATATTTATAAATTTAGGCTAGTAAATTTATAAAACTTATAATTTACTAGCCTTTACAACTATTTATTTATTTTTTCAATTAAATAACTTATAAATATCTCTTGTAACTTTTCTTCTAGTGATTTTGCTTTCTCATCAAAAACCTCTTTAACCGTATATTCTTTCATATTTCTTTATCACCTACCTTTACTAATAGGCGATAAACGAAATTCCAGCCTTTATCAACCTATTGTTATTTAATAATCTAATATTCTTGTTTTTCTATTAAAAATCATAGTTGATTTCTCCTCTTTAAAAAATTGTTGCTTTATGCAACTTAAAATCTTGGCTACAAGTGGTTTTTAACCCATATGAGATTTGCCCTCATTCCTCTTTTTAGAGAACTGCCCCTTTACATCACGTTAGCCAGGCAGAAGTATCATTATTTGTGCTTGTAGTTGCTATTCAGTTGTCAATGTGCTACAATAGAAAACAAATAATATAGATTGTTATTTTCTATCTATAAATTCATTATACTCGGCTTGAATACTAAGTAAAGAGATTTTCGTAAGTCTATAGATAAGTTGAAAATTGAAATAACAATAATCTATTGTAAAATTGGAGGAAAGTGCTTATATGACAAGTAATTTTACACTTAAAAATAATAAAATTGTTTTAAAGAATGGTCGGAGAATTTTGGGGTGTTTTACACGATTTTGAATATAATATTGGAGATAAATTATACGAATTTGCAATTATGAGTTTTGATGATTTTGATAAATTAAAAGCCTTATATACAGATTTAATTGAAATTGTTTCTAATAGTAAAGAATCAAAATCTATGGATACACAAATTGATTATTATATGAAAATGATGCAAAAAGAAAAAGAATGTTTAGAGTTTTCTCCATATACTCACTTTTATAATCAAGTTTTTATAGATTTAATGGTAAAAACTTATAATTATGAAGCCTTTAGAACTGACCTTTTATATAAAGCCCATTTAGGAGTTTTTATTGGTAATTCTAAATATTATGCAGAAGAAATGTACGAAGAAATGGAAGAAAATCAATATAATGCTCAAATTTTAATGTATGAATGGACTAATAAAATTGAAAAAGTTTCAAAACAGCAACATAATGAATATATTGAGTATTTTGAATATATTAGAGATTTATTAATTGATAATTTTATGGAAAAGAAAGCAGATTTAAAAAAGAGATTAGAACTAATTAGCAAATATTCCAATAATTCATTAGTAAGAAACCTAGACACTCCACAAAGATTATACTTATATGAAGCTAAAAGAATTTTTGACTTGTACTATGTTAATACAAACCCATCACACGCAATATTTTTAGATACAAAATTCAAAACAAAATATATATGTGATGAAGAACTAGGCTTTGAAGAAAGGCGACTTGATGTTGAAGATATAGTAAAACTAATGCAAGAAAGAAATCTATTTGCAGAAGAAGTTTACGAACTTGAAACAACAGAAGAACAAATTACATTTGAAATATTTAAAGTAATTCAAAATAATTTTACAATAAATAAATGTGAAAACTGTGGCAGGCTTTTTATTCCAGTAACTTATAGCAATAACCCAAATCAAAAAGGGAGAAATGACCAAAAGTATTGCAATAACTTATACCTAGATACTGGCAAAATTTGTAAAGAAATTGGCGCTTTAAATAAGAGAAAAGAAAAAGTAAACAAAAGCCCTATTCTTACAGAATTTCAAAGAGAATACAAAAGAATGCACGGCTTACATTATAATCATCAAAAACAATTTACAGAAAAGAAATTTTTAGACTGGTCAAAAAAAGCTAGAAAATTGAAAGATAATTACAACGATGACCAACTAGAAGAATTTAAGCAAGAACTAAAACAATTGAGCCAAAAATATTGGAAACCAACTGACAATAAAAACTAACAAAATTAATAAAGGACTAGCATATAATAAATATGTTAGTCTTTTACTTTTAAATAATTATTTCATATGTTTTAAAGCATACTCACAAGCAGAGATAACAAAACCATTAAAACTATATTCTTTCTTTGCTTTACCTTCATTAGCTTTATTCACAATATTATTAATCTGTTCATTTACTTCTGTTGGAAATCTTATAGACTTATAAATATTAGCATCTGCCGATTTTTTCATTACAAATTTCTCCAATTATATCACCTCTTTAAAATTTTATATAAAAATTTTTGTATTTTTATATAGACATTTTAACTGAATTATGATATATAAAATATAACTGTTTTTCAGTTATGAAATGCGCAATAAAATTTTCACGAAAAATACTTGTAAGATAAAAGCTTTTATGCTAAAATATAAATGATAAATTAAAGAAACAAAGGAAATCAAAAGGAGAAACACAAATGAGCAAAATCGCTGAAAAACGCTTAAAACAATATATATATATATATTGTGAGCTTTAATTTAATAAATCGTTTATATAAGCATAAGGCTATTATTCCCTATGTATTTTTTGTGAAGAAAAATACAAGTGTGGAAATAGTCTTTTTTGTGTTGCTTAAATTTTAATTTATCTTTACAACTTTTGAAATAGCAATTTCAAAGATGAAAAATAAATTTATGTTGTACTTCTACGCCTTTTTCAAAAAGCTAAAAGCTTTTTGGGCTCGAAGTATACTGACGCTGTAAAGACTAAAGTCTAACAGCCTCAGCAGAAGGGAGTTGGTTGGAAAATTAGTATTTTAATATTTTATTTAATTTATAGTAATGGTTTATAGGTGACCTTTAAAAACTACCTAAATATTTTTATGAAAGGAATGGATTTTTAATGAAAAATTTAAACAAATTAAACAAAACATTTTTACAAAGCAAAAATTCTTGCAAATCGGCTTCTGGTATCACTTTGATAGCTTTAATCGTGACAATAATTGTTCTTTTAATTCTTGCTCGGAGTAACGATTTCAGCTATTACAGGAAGTGAATCAACACCTGCTAAAGCAAATGAGGCAGGTCAAAAAAATGATATTGGAACTGCCAAAGATGATATTAGTTTGACAGTTGTTAATGCTAAAATGCAAGGAATGGAAACTGCTTATGTTGAAAATGGGGTTTCAGCAGAAGATGCTTCCACAACAGTAGGAACAGAAGTAATAAAAGCAGTAGCCCAAAAATATCAAACAAATAATAAAATAGGAAAAGCAACAATAGAAATAGAAGGTTTTGGAACACTACAAAATGTAACATCAAATGCGATAATATCAATATATACAACAGATTTTGAGATAACTGGAATAATTTACAAGGAAGATGGAAATTTAACATTTGGAGAAATAGAAATATGTAAGCCTAAAATTAGAATAACAAATGTGCCATCCGTTTTAGCAAAAGGCTCTAAAGAAACATTAACAATACAAAAAAGAAATATTTCAGAAGAAGCACAAATAACATGGACAAGTGATAAAACTAATATAATATCAGTAAGTAATAATGGGGAAATTGAAGGAAAAAAAATAGGAACTGCTAAAATAACAGCAAGTGTAGAAGAAAATAATACTACATATACAGCGCAATGTACAATAAAAGTAGAAGCTGGAAAAGCAGATATTATAAACGAACAAATAGGAACAGAAATATCATATCCAAAGGCGATAGCAGAAACTGAAACAACAGAAGGAGTCCCAGGATATTCAGCCAACTATATAGGAACATGGAAAATCTTTTATGCGAATAGTGAAGAAATGTTTATAATACCAAGTAGTATGGTTCAAGCATCTGCAGTTGGATTTAATACAGCAGGAATACCGATATCATATGAATCAGAAGCAAATGGTTCAAAATCCGTAGCAACATTAAAGCCAACAGGAAGTTCAGAAAAAGAAAGAGGATATGGATATAAATATAATAAATTATGGTTACAACAATGCGGGCAAATTGAATCAAATGGAAATGTATCAGCAGATGTAAAACAAAATGATAACAGACATAAAGCAACAGCATATTTATGTAATCCAAATAATTGGACATCGTTTGTATTAAAATATACAAATGGAACACAAATAATAGAAAATTCATATGCAGTAGGTGGACCAACAGCTGAATTATTTATTGAAGCATGGAATGAAGCAAAAAAAGACACGAAAGACAAAAATGTAGTAAGTGCTGGATACGAGACAAATAGTATGTCAACGGCGGCAGTAACAATACAGACAACTGATGGTAAAGGTGTTTTTAGACCAACAACTAGTGGATATTATTGGCTCGCTTCACCGTTTGGTCGTAATAATCAAATTAATGGTGTTCTTTGGATAGACTGTATTAACGGCTGTATGTCTGCGACGGAGTATAATTCGTGGTACGCAAAATATATTTGCGGAATACGTCCTCTTGTATCAATACCAATGTCTAATATAAATATAGATGATGAAACAGGTGCAATAAGTATATTAGATGATAATGGAAAGCCACTAAATGATTAAGCAATCATCTAGTGGGTAAGTGAGTAAATTTAAATCGTCGTAAATTTGAGGTTGTCAAGTTTTTTATTAATCAGTACCTTTTTGTGAGTATGAAAGGTAAAATATAACATTTTATCTTTCATACTCACCCTCTTTCTCTCTATCTTCCTTCTGTACTTGTTTTTCGGCATCTAGTGAAATTCTAGTTTCTCTTTCAAAATCACGAATTAAGCTATAATCTTCAGTAATATTAAATTTCTTGCAAATCCATTTAATAAAAATCTTTATAGTCTTTTTGAAAGTTTCTACAAGTCTTTTTAAATGCTTATTTTCCTTTTTATAATCATCAATTATATCCATCCAATCGCTTTTGAGTTGGCTTTCTTTTTCTTTAAATTCAATTTCTAAATCTCTTTTTCTATTGCTAAATTGTAAATCAAGAGTATTACTTTTTTTCTTATATTCTTTCTTCATAATTTTAACAGAATTGTGTAATTCTTCATTATCTGCAAGTATTTTATCTCTTTCTTTTTGGTATTTTTCAGCTTCTTCAATAACCTGTGCCTGTCTTGTTAATTCTCTGTGCAAATCCAAATTGTTTTGGTATAAATTTTGTATCAAATCATCTTTGGGTTTTATTATTTCTTCTAAAATCTTCTCATCTCTCTTTTTTGACCATCTTGCAACATTTATATCAGCAATTTCTGGAACATCTGGTAATTCTAATTTTATATTTTCTAATACTTTTTTAGTTTGGGCAAAATTGGTAAGTCTTTTCAAATCTTCAATTTTTTCGTGTTTTGCACCTGTTTCTTCTACTGGCAAACCTCGTTCAAGTGTAAAACCTTTTGAAGTAATATGTGCATAAAAATCATTTTGTAATTGCCTGTAACAATCTCTTGCTCTCCAAAAATCTCTGCAACATATTTTTTCAATATCTTTACCATCTTTATCTTTTGTGTAAACTACTGGAACATAAATTAAATGCATATGTGGGACTGTTTCATCAAGATGTGTAACACAAGAAATTATATTTTCTTCTCCTAAATTTTTGTAATTACACATAAATTTATAACATTCTTCAAAATATCTTCTAGTTTCCTTTTCTCCAATTTTATCAAAAAATTCTTGGTCAGATGTAAATACCATTTCACACATTATAATACTATTGCTCCTAATATGCCCTTGTAAATTTCGCTCTTTCCTTAATTTATCAAACTCTTTTATATATGTTTGCTCATTTTTCTTAAAATAATAATTAAGATGAGTTCTTGTTGCGTCTATATCTTTATTAGTATGACCTTTTGTTTTTCTATCATTATGGATATATGCTCCATTTGCATTATTTCTTGTTAACTTTTCATTTCTAACTATAGCATAACTCATTTTTTAAATTTACCTCCTTGACTTAATTTTTTCTCTAAATCAAACTTGTTTGTCGAACATACTAGACAAACAAGTTTGTCAGTATGGCAGGGTTTTACAAACCCCACACCCCAAAACCTAAAAATCGCTATTCGCTTTTTTAGGTTTTTCCATAAAGTTGCATTTCGCACTTTATTGAAAAAAGAGCAAGAAAAACATTTTTCTTACTCTTTCTTGAAACCTAGCTCGGTTTCAAGCTTCCACGCCAAAATAAAACCTACACTTTTATTTTGCTTTTTATGTGGTATATATATAATTGTATTTTTTGTTGATATTTCAACTATAGTGACGGCTGTGACAGTAGTGACAGTTATTTTAGGATACCCTTATACTAAATTAGCCGTCACAACTGTCACTGCTGTCACTTTTGCTTATATTTCAATACTTTTAGCATTATAAGAATTTAAAATCAACTGTCACATTTTCATAAAAATTCTTACTAGCCGTCACTAATTTTTCATTTGTTAAAATAATTTGTCTATTCTTATTGTTTCTATTTACTGAATATAAAATAGAATTATCTTTTAATTCAGTTGTATGGTACTCATTTAATACCTTTGTAATAACATTTGGTGCAACTTCTGTTTCAGCTAATTCTTGTAATAACTCTGTAGCCGTTCCTTTCCATTCTTCCTTGTCTTGCATAAAATCTATTACTTTGTAAATTACACTAGGTACTTTTTGCTTTTGTATATCTTCTTGTTTTTGCCTTTCTACAAGCTCCCAATTACAATTTTCAAATTTTAAAGTAAACTCTTGATATTCCACATCTCTGCCTGTCATATACAATTTTGCTGTGTTATCTTCTCTTGATTTCTTTTCTAAAATAAATGTTGTATCACTACTTCCCATAATTCCAGTTGTTCCAGATACTCTATTAAAAATATCATTATCATTTTGCTTTCTTATATGGTGTACCAATACTATGGCTATCTTATATTTATCTGCTAAATTTTTCATAATAGAAATGTCGCCATAATCACTAGCATAAGAACTATCTGCACTTTGATTTCTAATCTTTTGCAATGTATCTATTACAATAAGCCTTGTATTTGGCTTTTGCTTTATATATTCTTCTAACTGCATTACTAATCCATTTGATATTTTATTTGTCGATATTGTAAAATTAAGTTTTTCATTTGCCTCGTCTGTTAGTTTAAATAATCTGCTTTGTATTCTTGCAAATGTATCTTCTAAACATAAATATAATACTTCACTTTCTTTTGTTTTTAATCCCCATATTTCTTCGCCCTTTGATACTTGTAGGCACATTTTTAACATCAACCAACTTTTGCCTATTTTTGAAGCACCACAAAATAAGTGTAATCCTGTTGGTAATATATCTTGTATGATGTACTCCACTTGCTCTAATGGGTTATATAATAAATCTAAAGCGTTTATTGTTTCTAATTTGTTCATTTTTCTAAAATCCTCCTTGTTTATTACTTACTGAAACAAAAAAGAACCTTATAATCAATGTTGTTTACACTAATTATAAGGTTTCTTATATTTATTTCTTTTTATTTTGGCTTTTAAACCGTTTTTATTTTTATTTGGTATAAGTTTATGGCTTAGTAATGTAGACGCAAAATTTCTACTGTGTCAATAATGTGTTCAACTGTGACATTACTATGACACAAACTGTGACATAGCTATGACATTACTATGACATTTTTATTTATTTTGTTTTACTCTAAAAATCTTTTTTGGATCTTGTGGAGATGTTCCAACCCATTCAATTAAATCAATATCTTCTAATTTATTTAATATTCTTATTGCTGTTCTTTTACTTCTATCTATAAATTCACTTATATCCTTTGTTGAAGCTTCTCCTTTATCATGTATATACTGTAATGTTTTTTGCTCCAAAACATTTAATTCTTCCCAATTATTTCTTATATTTTCATCTTTAAGCAGATTTTCATTTTTTCTTTTACTTCTCATTACAATATTGTTTTTCAAAACTAATTTAACTAGCATATTATTAGGCTCTGAATATTCTGGCTCTTCTAAGAAAAAGTCTTTCATTTCTTTATAAATTCTTGCTACACCTTCATTTAGTTCTTTAACTAAACCTAATTCTGTGAGTACTCTTGAGATTTGAGGATTTCTTGCATATCTTTCGTTTTTTATATTATCTAATGTGATTATACTAGGCAATTTGCCTGGACTTATTATTTCCATTCTATCATCAAATATAAATATTTTTGTATGTTCCCCAGAAATTGCATAATTACGATGGCATACGGCATTTGTGATTCCGTTCTTCCCAAGCAAACTTTGGATATTCTGGCACAGTTACAAATTCTCCATTATTACCTAAATGATTAAATTCTCTTAATTGAGTATCCACAAATTTTTGCGTTTCCTTTATAACTTTATATAATGGTAAAGCAAATGTTTTATCTTTAACAATATTTAATTCTGCTCCTGTGTGCATTTCTGTTCCATCAAATTTTATTACTCTAACTCGAGCAGTAGGAAAAAATATAGATGGGTCTTCTGCAAATAAAAGTACACCACTATTAGTTAAATGTTCCTCTCCATCTTTTTTTACTAAAAAATTTCTTGCCCTTAATAATTCTATTGAATCTTTTTCGTCTGCTCCTATTGCTTTTTTGTATATATTTACCATATCCAAATCAATATTATTTATGCTTGAACGCATATTGATTTCGTCTTCAAATGATATTTCTCTTCTATCATATTCTAATATCTTAATTTGTTCTGCTGAAAGCTTATTGCTTGAATCTCCTTGTCTCAAATATACCTCATCTTTAACATTTCTAATTAATATATCTGGACTTGGCTTTACATGAACTAATAAAATTTTATCATTATTTCCTTTATGATTAACAACTTCCAATGTTTCGTTTTTATAGTTTGGTATTGTTTTTAAGTAATCGATGCTTGTAACCTTTAAAAAATCATTATACTTATTAGGGCAGTCTTCAAATCCTTCTATTTTACCATCATCTGCTATACCAATAACTAAAGTTCCTCCGCTAGCATTTGCAAAACTAGCTACATAATTTGCCAGTTCTTTTACTGACTTTTTTGCACTTTTTCTGTCAAAAAACTGATTTTCATTTTCTTCAGTCATATATTTCAATGTCAATATTGGATTTTCTTCTGATACAATCATTTATAATAACCTCCTATTGCTCATTTTTGAAATTTGGCAACAGCTGTTGCTAAATTTCAAATTATTGCTTTTATTATAACACCTATTTCCAAATTTTTCATTAAAAAATCAAAAAAAGATGAATTTGTTTATATTTTTTACAAATCATCTTTTAAATATGTGAAAATGTTAGATTTTTTAAATTGGTTGTTGGAGGAAACCTTTGCTATTGCTACATTTTAGATTTTCGTCATAACGGAACAAAATTGTGATAATTAAAGCAATTAAAGTAATACCATTTTTGTTTTTAAATGCTTTGTTTAGCATAAATAATTCCTCCTTTTTTTACTTTTGTTATATATTATTTTTTTATATCAAAAAATAAATTGATATAAAAATGTTAAAAACAACATAAAAAAGATAGCTACTTTAAATACACTTGCTATATGCAAGCTCACTAAAAACTATCTTATCAAATTTATATCTTTTTAATTTAAATGTTTCTTGTATTACGTAAACCTTAGTTGCATTTTTTAAGCAAGCTAAAAACGCTTCGCTTTTATTTACTAAAGTGTAGCTCTCTCTCTCTCT
>JAFRFO010000111.1 GCA_017434295.1 Clostridia bacterium | reverse complement strand
GAAGTCCATTTCCTTATCGGTTGGAAGAACGATTTTTGCTCTGTCGCTGATATAAAGGTTAGGAGTAATTCCTGCTTCTTTGATGAGCTTAATCTCATCTGCGAGTACCTTTAAATCAACAACAACGCCAGGTCCAATAATGGACTTTACGTCTTCACGCAGTATTGAAGAAGGTAATAAATGCAAAGCATATTTTTTATAAATCTCTTTTTTTATATAAGTATATTTATTATAAATTTCTTTTAATATTAATATATAAAAAATAGAATTTGATTATCTCAAATTCTACTTTTATAAACTATTTCTTTTTTGTTATCTTTTCTAATCCGCCCATATATGGTCTTAAAACTTCTGGTACAGTTACGCTTCCATCTTCAGGATTATAGTTGTTTTCCATTATTGAAATTAACATTCTTGGTGGAGCAACAACTGTGTTATTTAAAGTATGTGCGTAATAGTTTCCGTTTTCTCCCTTTATTCTTATTCCTAGCCTTCTAGCTTGTGCATCTGTTAAATTAGAGCAACTTCCAACTTCAAAATATTTTTGTTGTCTTGGACTCCAAGCTTCAACATCACAAGATTTTGCTTTTAAATCTGCTAAATCTCCACTACAACATTCTAAAGTTCTTACTGGAATATTCATACTTCTAAAAAATTCAACTGTATAATTCCACATTTTTTCATACCATTTCCAGCTATCTTCTGGTTCACAAACAACTATCATTTCTTGTTTTTCAAATTGATGTATTCTATAAACTCCTCTTTCTTCTAGCCCATGAGAACCTTTTTCTTTTCTAAAACAAGGTGAATATGAGGTCATTGTATATGGCATATCTTCTTTATTTAAGATTTGACCTTTAAATTTTCCTATCATAGAATGCTCACTTGTACCAATTAAATATAAGTCTTCGCCTTCTATTTTATACATCATTGCATCCATTTCTTCAAAGCTCATAACACCTGTTACTACATCTGAACGAATCATATAAGGTGGTATACAATATGTAAATCCTTTATTTATCATAAAGTCCCTAGCATAAGTTAAAACTGCAGAATGAAGTCTTGCAACATCTCCCATTAGATAGTAGAAGCCTTGTCCTGCAACTCTTCTTGCACTATCTAAATCTAATCCACCTAATGATTCTAGTATTTCTCCATGAAATGGAATTTCATAATCTGGAACAAACGCTTCTCCAAATCTTTCATTTTCAACATTTTTGCTATCATCCTCTCCTATTGGAACTGATTCATGCATAATGTTTGGGATTTTCATCATTCTTTGTTTTATAGCTTCAGCATATTGTTCTTCTAATTTTTCATTTTCTTCTAATTCTTCATTTATTTTCTGGACTTTTGCTTTTACTTCTTCAGCTTCTTCTTTTTTGCCTTGCTTCATTAAGTTACCAATTTCATTACTCAAATTTTTTCTTTCTGCTCTTAAGTTATCTCCTTTTAATTGCGCTTCCCTGTTTTTCTTATCTAAATCGATTACTTCATCAACTAATACTAATTTATGATCTTGAAATTTTTTCTTTATGTTTTCTTTTACTACATCAGGATTTTCTCTTAAAAATTTTATATCTATCATTTTTTGTTCCTTTCTTTATTATTTTAAGTTTTATATATTTTATAATTTTTTTAAAACTTTGTTTTATTTTAAATAATTTTTATCTATTTCTTCACATAATTTGAATCTTACAGTTTGTCCTGTTATATTGTCTGGTCTATCCGATGGAACTTCTTCTAAGAACATTTTCTCTGGTCTTACCCAAATTGTTCTACCATCTTCCCTATAATACAATGGTTTATATATTACCATTCTTTCCTTTGTTTCCGAGTCAAATCCTATATTCTCCACAAAGTAATAATTTCCTTTAAAGTGACGGTACACTTTTCCTGTTAATACTTCTTCCATCGCTATTCCTCCTTTATGTTTTGCATTATATATCATTTTTTTAGTTTTTTCAATAGGTTGAGATAAATAAAAAAGATAATATATAAATATTATATATATTATCTTTTAAAATATTAAAAATTATACATTTTTAATTTTGTCTTCTACAATTTTGTAAAATTATAGATACTATAAATAGTATGAATAGCACTATTGCTAAAACAATTACTGCTGCTAAAGCTCCTAAAATTGCTTCGCTTAATGCTGCACCAATTATTAATCCAATTGTAAATGCAAATGCTACAAAGAATATTGCAACAGCTATTCCTATACATCCTCTATTTCTACAATCTCTATTGCAGTAACAATATATTTTTTGTTCTTGTGGTTCCATAAATAAATCCACCTCCAGTATAGCACTGTATAATGGCTATACTATATTGTATGATTTGTAAATAATATTTGTTCTTTGATAATCCAAATCTATAATTCAATTGCTTTTTTTAATCTTGCAATTACAGATTCTTTTCCTAATACTTGCATTATTTCATACATATCTGGAGTATTTGTTCT
>JAFRFO010000011.1 GCA_017434295.1 Clostridia bacterium | reverse complement strand
TCTCCTTCAAGAGATTCTTTAATTCTTGATATTTCTATTATATCTGTACCACATGTAATTTTCATAAATTCCCTCTTTTCTAAAAAAAGAATAATATATTAATTATTAATATATTATTCTTTTGTTTTATTGTCACATCGGTCAATTCAAACCCGGAACCGATTGACCGGAACCAGTTGACCGCTATTTACTAAATAACTGTATAAAATTTACTATATTTAGTACGATAGCAACAAAAACTGTTACCAATAATGCAATTACAAGTCCTGAACCTTTTCCAATTTTTAAATCATTATATAATACATCATATTTGTTTTTCGTATATG
This sequence comes from Clostridia bacterium, assembly GCA_017434295.1. Classification (GTDB taxonomy): domain Bacteria; phylum Bacillota; class Clostridia; order TANB77; family CAG-508; genus CAG-269. The sequence goes on along the minus strand of JAFRFO010000011.1, from coordinate 11,427 downwards.
CATATAACATATCAAGCTCAAATACCTCATTTAATCTTTGATTTATTATTGTTCCTGCTTCATTTTCTGTAAGTTCTTGTATCCATATTTTCTTAGTAAATTCAATAAATCTTTTTCTTGTTGCATTTATCTTTTTTGAATTACCTAATTCTACTGTTATTTTCTTTAAATATATTTTTTTATAAAGATTTAGTATATATGTATAAAAATATTCTCTTTCAAATTCATCTTTTAGAATTGTGAAGTTGTTCATTTCTTTAGCTGATGCAAATAATGTTACAGCTTGTTTTGTTAATCCAATTTTTGCATATTTCCATTCAGATATTGTAACAGACTCATCTCTTACAAAGTTTGTCATATTATCTGCTGGCAACACATTTGTAAATTTAATAAAGTCATTTTCTATATTTTCAAATTTTCTATATTCATTCCAATAATCTTTGTCTAAACATGCATAAGAGTATGTAAAAAATCTTTCTGTATCAATTCCAAAACGTACTGCATCAGAATTTGGTCCTGTTATTTCTTTTATTAATTCTGACATTTCTTTTACATCATCAAATGTATTTGTTTGAATTTTTATTCTATCATATTGTCGTGTTTTAAATTCTTGATTTATATCTCTAAATTTATAGTTAAAATTTAATAAATCATTAAATTTATCACTATTTAATATACTTGTTTTTATACACAAAAAGCATATTCCGCTATTAAAACAAATAATATCAATATTGCTTATATTAAAGAATATTCCTTGTTCTTCGCCTGCTTTACCTTGTATACTTTTTTCAACTTTATATTCAAACATAGTACAAGGATTCTTTGCTAAAATTGCAGACTGTGTATCAATAGGCATCTTTTTTAAACTTTCAAGCCCAGAATAATTTAAATCAAAACTTGAAAATAAAAATTTTCTTATGTCTGGTAAAAAATACTTATATAAATTTAAATCTTCTTGCTTTTTAAAAATTTTTAGAAAGCAATTTTTATCTTTTAATAATTTAAGTAAGTATTTTTGATACCTCTCTTCCTTTATTATAAAAGGATGAATAAAATATGTATATTGATAGTTTGTCTTTAGTTCCATTTTTTACTCCATTTCTATTTTAAATAATAGCTTAAATTTCCATCATGTCCTAAGTGCCATGAACCTATAAAATCAATTTCAAAATAATCTTGCAATTCATATGTTGGTTCTAATGCTACTTTTCCTTTAGAATCTATTGCTCCCCATTTTCCATCTTTTTTTACTGCTGCAAAACCACATGCATTTTGTTCTTTCGCATCATCATATATATAATCAACTACAACTTTTCCATCTTTGTCAACATACCCATATTTTCCGTCTTTTTTGCTTAAATATATTGTATTTGATGGTAATATATCTTTAGCTTGTTTTTCTTCAAATTTGAAATTATAGTATTTATATTCATCACCAACTCTAGCTTTAAAATATCCCTTTTCTTCATTTAATTCAATTAGGATACATTTTAGTTTTTCTTCAAAATTACCATTTAATAAAGTAGCATTTGCATTTTCATCTTCTAAAATAAACATATCTTCTGCTTCTTTATATTGTAATCTAGCATATTTTTGATCTATAACTGCTTCATTTTTTAAATCTATAATTCCATATTTTCCATCTTTTTTTGCAATGAAAAATCCGTTGTTTGCTTCTTTTAAGCTTTCATATTCTGCTGGAATTGTTATTTCACCTGTTAATTTCATAACTCCATATTTTCCATCTTTTGCAAAAATAACTCCATTGTCTTTATTTTGTAGTATTTCTGTTATTTTATCAAATCCACTTTCTAATACTGCAGTTCCATCTTTATTGATTAATTTTTGTGCTGTACCCTCACTAACTACAAACATATCACTTTTATGTATTTTTTCAATAGCATCATATTTTGATTCTAAATCAACTGTTCCAGTATAAGATACAACTCCAAATTTTCCTTCATCATTCTTTACAATAAATCCTGCTTTATCGTCTTTACCTAAATTAGTAATATCAGCATATTGATTTTCTAAAATTATTTTTCCTTCACTATTTGCTATACCAAATTTTCCGTCTTTTTTAGTTTTTAAGCAATTTGATATACCTTCTACAGCTGTTATTTCATCATATTCTGTATTTAATAAAACACTTCCATCTAAATCAATCAAGCCATATTTTCCGTCTTTTTTAACTCTTAAAACATCATCTTCAATAATAATATTATCATTTTGGTCTTTGTTTGTAATAACTTCTAATAAGTCATATCCTTTAAAAATTTCATTTCCTTCTGAATTTATGGCTTTTGTTTTAAAGCTCTCTGTTTCTTCGTTTACATCATAAGTACATATAAATACATCCTTTTTATTATTTGGAATAACAATCATTTCTTCATATGATGGGTCTATTACTATAAAACCATCTGAATCGATAACTCCGTATTTATTATCTTTAAATGCTGCAAAATAGTTTTTACTAGCTATCTTTCCGCTGTCTCCTCCTTTAGAAAGTATTCCTTTAATAATAAAAACAAACATAACTACAACTGCAATTGCAATTAGAACTGCAGCTACTTTTTTAATGTTTAATTTTGGCTCTTGTTCAAATCTTCTTCCTCTAATTCTACTCATAAAAATTCTCCTTCATAAATCTCTGAATATTTTTAATTATTATACTTTTAAATAATCATTAGTTCTTTTTGTTAGAATCATTTGTTTTTACTAAATTTATTTAGAACAATACCTACTGCATGTACAATTTTTGTAGAATTATTATTTGCAATTTCTTTTCCAATTGCTTTTCCTCCAACTGTAAGTGCAGCTACAGTAGCACTTAGTATAAATTGAATATTAAATTGCAATCCAAATTGTTCTGTTATTTTAACACATATTAATGCTGAAATTGCTCCACTTAATACCCCACAAATATCACCAATAACGTCTGCACAAACATTAGCAACTTTAGGAGCATTCCTAATTAATTTAATTGAATCTTTTGATCCTTCAACTTTTTTTGTAGCTTTAGCATGAAATTCTTGCTCATCTGCAACTGTTACCGCAACTCCTATTATATCAAATAATACACCTAGCAAAATAACTAAAATTAATATAATAATTGCAGGGCCTACACTTAAGTTAGCTACTCCATTTGTTGAAATATATGAAAATAATATTGATAGCACAAATGTTAATATAAATACCTTTATGTACCAAATTTTATTCGAGTGTTCTTTTGCTTCTTTTTTCATTTTTTTCCTTCTTTACTTTTTTCTTTTTAACTTTAATACTAAAAAAACTTATGATGGTAGAAGCCTAAGTAAATTTTACGGTTTAGGTCTAGTAGAATTTCTCTATTTTCCACTTAGCATTACTGCTAGAGCCGTTTCCGTTTGAGGAAAATATTTACCATTTAAAGGTAAAAACCAGATCGCCACTAAAATCCGTACCTTAATCCCTAGACTTCTTCGCTAAATAGTAGCAAACATTCTAGAAGTTTTCCTTAACGCATTTTTTAAACCTTACTAGTCTTTTTTGCAAATATAGTTTCATAATTAATATTAGTATAATTTTGGCCTAAAATTAGTACATAATAATGCTAAATTAATCCCAATACATTCACTCGAGACAGGCTACACTATGTTTATTGTGTCTTGGCACTCAACATAGGTTATACTTAAAAAAATTCTTTTTAAGCCTCCGCGAAACCAGGGGTTCATACATATGCCATTACATACTTCCCTAATTTCTTTACTCCCTACTATCACACAAAACTGGCATTTCGCGCAATAATAAGAAACTTCTTCGATATGCCCTTTAGTGGATTTTTAGCCCCACCCTCGTAAGGTTTGATGCGACTAGAATAATGCACCATCAGTTAGTATTATAGCACATTTAAATAAATTGGTCAATAATGTAATTTTGTTAAAACATAAAACCAATTATCTAATAATTTTCTAAAAACTATAATATATTAATTTTTGAAACCTTTGCTGTCGAAGCCTCCATATTATAAAAAACTAGTATGTCGGCTTCTTCATCCGCACTTCGCTTCGCTCCGTTTGAGCGCTGCGCAGGTTTCTAAATTAATATATTATAGTTTTTGATAATTCTCTATAAATCTCCTCGTGTATGTCTTCTATTGTTCTTATATTATTATTGCTATCAACACAATTAATCTCATACCAATTGTATTTTTTTGCAACATAGCAAGCTGCTTTATGAGCATCTTTTAAGTGATTCACATCACTTTCATGTATATCTTTTTGTGCTGTATTTGTAAATTTATTATCTCTATCTTTTATTAATTCTAGTGATTTTTCAACTGGCATATTTAAGAAAAACACTTCTGTAGGGACCGGCAATCCGTAAAGATTGAATTCAAAATCCCATAACCAATCTAAAAATTTTTCTAGTTCTTCCTTATTATCAATTTTTCCTGCTTGATGTACCATGTTTGCTGTTGTGTATCTATCTGCTAGTATTATCCCACCATTATTGTAATATTCTTCATATTCCTTTTTAAAAGTTGCATATCTATCTGCTGCATAAAAGGTTGATGCAATATATGGACTTACATCTTTTGCATTTTTTCCAAATTCTCCAGATAAATACATTTTAACTAGTGAAGCACTAGGGCTATCATAATTTGGAAAACTTACTGTTTTATAATCTATGTTTTCTTGGTCTAGTCTTTCTTTTAGTTTATTAAATTGTGTTTGTTTTCCACTTCCATCTGTTCCATCAATTACAAATAGTTTTCCTTTTTTTTCTTTTTTGTTTAGCATTTTATTAATTGTATTAAGTATATCATCTGTTGTTTCATCAAAATCATCTTTTACTAGATTAAACATTTTTTTACCTCTTTTACAATATTTAGGTTTTTGGGATATACCTATAACCCTTAAATTTATATATTTTATTATTAGCTGAATTTTATCATAAATATTATGATATTACAACTATATACAAAAAAAATGGAAGTAAATTTTATTATTTACTTCCATTTTTAATTATTTTGTTTTTTTAATACAAGCATATCAAGGTTTATTATATTTTGAACATGTTACATATTACTTAATTAATGCTATATATTACTTAATTAATGCTATTAGTTTGTCTTTTTCTTAATTAGCTTTTTTCCTATTAATACTACTAAAACTGTACCTAAAGCTACGATTGATATAATTATTGCATTTGGTAAGTTTTTATTTTCTCCATAAGGTGGAGTAATAATAATTTCTTCTGCTCTATCATATAAGTTTTCCAATGGATTATTATCGTCTGCCTCAACTCCAACTACTTCAACATCATTTACAAAATTAATATTATCTTTATTATTTGCAATTGTTGATAATGCTGTATAAGTATAAGAAGCATTAATATTTGTTGCATTACTATTTTTGAAATCATTTTCTAAACTTGTTAGCTCATAAACCTTTTTATTGTATAATTTTGCTTCAGATGCTGCATTTACATTATTTTTATTTGCTAGAGCACTTTCCTTGTTAATAATATTAGTCCATCCATCATAAATTGCTCGTATTACATCTGAATATGCCAATTGAGTATTTTTCATATATATATCATAATTGATTTCCATAGCAGTATTAATTATATTTGATGCATTTAGTATTTCAGTATATGAATTTATGTTATCTACAGTTTTATCTTTAGTTAATAATTCATAACCCAAGTTTTCTTTTACGCTACCATATTTACTATCTAAATAGTCAAATATTTTAATATTTTGTTTTACTTCGTCTGTAAGATTTTCTCCTTTTACTGATATTTCATATTGAACTTCTAGATTTAATGGATATACACCATCTATAGCTGTTTGTATCATACCAAACGGAGCAGATTTTGATGGTGGTAAATATGTTGACAATAAAACATCATCTGCGTTTTTAAATCCTGTTTTATCATCATTTACTTCAGCATCAACTAAAGTTAAATCTCCTGCACTTATTTTTATATGTTTTACCCTTTTATTAATTTCTATTGTGCTTGATTGTTTTTTAATTAAACCAAAATCAATATTTTCTATGTTTAATACATAGTCTATTATTCCAGTATCAGGTGATAATTTGTATTCATCAGTTAGAACATATGATGGAGATATTTTTATTAGTTTATTTTCTAATGTTATAGCCTCTATAGTATTTGTATTTGTAACTTTATCTTCAGCATCTGAAAATCTTGGTGTTGAATACATGTACCAATTATATATTTGGGTTTCATCATTAAAATAATCTTTTTCATCTTTATTATCTTGGCTCCAAGGTGTAGAGTTGTATTTATCTATTTTAACAGGTTTTTCTGTGCCTTGTTTTGTTTTTATTATACTATTTTCTCCTTCACCCCAAATAAATTTAACTATATATTCACCTGCTGGAATATCTTCAAATTTATAATCTCCATTTTCATCAGACATAGTTTCAATTGGTGTTCTTACTAAAATTCCAAATCTATTCATTTTTACATAATAAGCTTGATTACCGTCTTTATCTAAAAGCTGTACTTTTACATTTTTTATAACATTTTCTTTTCCTTTATCAAATTTACTATCTCCAATTGATTGTCCATTTTCTACTCTTTCAGTCAAATCTTCAAATACAGTTCCAGATATATTTCTTTTACCAGCATCTAATAGTTTAATTCCAGGTTCTTTATCATCATCATCTTCAAATTTACCATTTATTAAATTGTTTGGTTCTGAATCAACATCATATGCATAATAAGGAGTTAATCTATTATCACTGTATACAGAATATTTACTAATTTCGGCGTAATTTCTAAATTGTTCATTTGCATATACTTCTTTATTTTTAAAATAATCTTCTGGTAAAGCAAATCTAACAAACACATATCTTGTACTATATGGAGCAATTTTTATTCCATTGTTAAAATTAATTATATAATGTTTGTATCCTTGAATATTTTGATTTTGTATATTTTCTCCGTTAATCTCATCAAAAATGGTTCCTATTTCATTACCATCATTGTCATAAACTTTTTCTTCTATATTCATATTAGTTGAGAAGAATTCATTTAAGGAATTAACTTCTGCATATAAGCTAGAATCATTTGATAATGCTATTCTATATTCTAATGTTACCTTTAGTTTGTTATCTTGTGGTGTATTGGGGTCGTTAGAATATTTTACATCAGCTTTGAAAATAGGTAAGCTATATGATGTTTGTTCTGTAATATCATTAATTGTTCCTACTAACAAACCAATCATAGTATTTGGTTCACTTTGTTCTGTTCTTCCCATTATATTAATTAGTTCACTAATTTTAGTAGTTTTATTATCAAACTTATATGTAAATTCTTCGCCATTTACTTTTACCACTGCTTTAGTTAAGTCCTTTATCAAAGATAAATCTAATTTTGGTCTTTCATATAACCCTAAATTCATGTAAATTATTTCATTTGTATCTGTATCTTTTATTTTGTCATAATATGACTTAATCATACTTGCTTGAATTGTTGCTGTTAGGTTATTAGATACATCATCTGTATTACTATGTTTAGTAATATTTATTCCTTTGTTATTTAATGTTTTTCTACTTGTCTCATTTTCTTTTGCTTTAGATGTATTTTGAGCTGGTGGATTAGAAATTGTTGTATCTGGACTTAATGCTTGGTAATCATAACCATTATACTCGAATTCTACACTGTATTTATCCATCTTATTTCTATCTAAATTGCTAAAACTATAATTTCCATAATTATCAGTATTTGTAACAGCAATTGGATCTTGTTTTCCTTCTTCTTTTAAGTATACTTTTATTCCAGGTAAAAGCTTATCTGAAGAATTAGAGACATATATACCATTTATTACTTTGTCAATTTTTCCATCTCTTCCTTCATTCCATACAAATCCTGAAAGAGTAATTCCAGTTTCAACTTTTTCGTTTACCGCAGTAACTACTGCTTTTGCTTTATCTTGTATAGCAAAAGTTTCATTACTATTTCTTGATATACCACTGGTTAATGAGTTATCTATTTCCGCTATTTTACCTTCATAATTCACACCTTTATATTTAAATACACCTAATTCATATTTTCCATTATAATCATCTGGTAAATCAACCTCATATAATTTATAAGTTTTTCCTTCAGTTGGTATTCCAATTATAGTAATAGTTTCTCCATTAGAATCTGTTACAAATGTTGAATAAGTTGTATCTTCTTTTTTCTCTGTTACATCTTCCTTATTATAATCATCCACTGTTCCTGTATAATTATAATTGATTCCATTATATTGAACACTTACCCATTTATTATCTTGAACATCCAATATTTTAAATCTAATTCCTTGTAATGGTTCTTTAGTATCCTTATCAATTTTTTTAATTTTAAAACTTGAAGTTGTCTTATTAGTCATTGTAAATGTGAATACACTATTATTTTGTATTAATGGTATAAAATTACCATTATCTTCAATTACTTTATTAGGAGTTATAATAGAATTGCTGTTATTGGCTAATATTGCTTTAAATGTTGTATTTCTATATAAATGTTCTTGTAATTCATAATCATTCTTATATTGATCTGGTATTCCCACTTCATAGATTCTATAAATATGTCCTGGTCCCATTGTTAAGCCTTCTATTGTTACTGTTGAACCTTGTTCATAAGTCATTAAAGTAGAGAACTTCATTGCATATCTTTGTGGAATATTTTTCCACCCCACTTCACTTGGTGGAGTTGTTGTATCTTGATAAACATCAAGTTCATTTTGTGATCCATTAGAATTTTTACACACTATAAATTTATTATTAGAGTAATCATATTCAAATTGAAGCCATTTATTTGTATTTACATGTAATACTTTAAACTTAAATCCTGATAGTTTTTGACCTGCTTCGTTTTGTTTAACTATTTTAAAGCTTGTTGTAGCTCTATTAGTCATTTTTACTTCAATCAAATTATCAGGTTCAGCAACAAATGTAAACCTGTCTGGATTACTAGAGTCACTTGTATCTATGTTGCTACCTCTGTAATCACTTCCATGATTCAATGTTGTATTATTTGGGTTAAGTCTAATAGCATTAAATTCTGCACCCTTGTGAGTAAAGTGAGAAAAAGAATAATAATCTTTATATGGATTGTCTTTTTCCAGTTCAAAAATTCTATATGTATATTTTAAAGGCAATCCCACTAATTCTACTGTTTCTCCACCTTCAATATTTGTGTCTAAAGTACCATTTATATTATATGTTGCAAAAGTAGCATATTGATTTCCTGCATAATTATTTTTCCATAAATCTATACTTGCAGGAACACTATCAAAATATTGCTCTGTTTCTTTATCTTCACCAGAATATCTAAACACTTTATCTGTTGAATCATAAGCAAATCTAACCCATTTTTTCGTTACTGTATTTAATATTTTAAACTTAATTCCTGCCATTCTTTTTCCTGTATCATCTTGTTTTATTATTTTTAGTTTTGTTTTGGTAGCTTTATTAAATGCATTTACTGTTACTGTTGTATTTAAGTTAGGTGTTAATTCGCCTTCATCACTTAAATTACCATTTTCCACACTCGCATATGGTTCTTCATTAGACGAAGTTGATTTTAATAGTAAACCTTCTTGTTCTATTCCATTAAAAGAAAATGTACCTAATGTATATATATCCTTAAAAGCACCTAAACTCACTTCATATATTTTATATTTATGTTCTGCTGGAAGACCTTTTATTAAAACTGTTTCACCAGAATTATTAGTCATAAATGTTGAATATGTATAAGTATCTTTCCATGCATCTCCACTAACCGCTCTTGTATTATAAGTAGTTGTTTCTCCATTATAAATGAAATCATCACCATTTCTTTTTACTTGTACCCATTGATTATTATTTACATCTAAAATCTTAAATCGAATTCCATTTAATAATTTAGTAGTACTAATTGTATCTTTTTTTACAATTTTTAATTGTGTAGTATTAATAGTATTATTTGCTTCAACTGTAATTACACTTTGACTTGTTTCATTTGAATAGTTCTTTTCAGCAACCAATTTTCCTTTTTTAGTTTGACTATTATATACAAATGTATCCAAATGGAAATATTGACTATATTCTCCTACATCAACTTCATAAAATTTATAATTTTTCTTAGGTAACCCAACAATTGTAACTGTTTCCCCATTTTTATTGGTTAAAAATGCTGAATACTCATTATTATTATTCCATATATTATTAAGTGGTACATTTAATGAATAACTTGATGTAGTTCCATTATAATAATAATTTCCATCTTTTTTTACTACTTTAACCCATTTGTTTTCTGCAACATCTAATATTTTAAATGTAATTCCATCAATTCTATTATTATTTGACAAATCAATTTTCTTAATTTTTACTTTAACTTTATTAGGCTTATTATTTATAGTAACTGTAGCCAATTTATCTGATGTAAATGAAATAGTATTATTAATAGTATTAATAGAGTAATTTTTTGATGTTCCATCAATATTATTAATTATATCATTATTTGTTATTTGTTTTCCATCATGGGTTCCATTCCAAGTAAAAGTACCTAAATCATATAAATCACTGTATGAACCTAAAGAAATTTCGTAAATTCTATATTGATGATTGCTAGGTAAATTATTTATTGTAACTGTTTCTCCATTATTATTTGTTTCAAAAATACGAGCATATGTATAAGATCCGTTAATTTTTGCAGGGGTTGTGTCAGAACGATAATCATTATAATATCCATTATATTTGCATGTATTAGCATTAACTCTTTCAACTCCAACCCATTTTCCTTCTGTAACATCATAAAGTTCAAATTGAATTCCATCTAGTTTTTTAGTATTTGATGTATTATCAACTTTAATAATTTTTAAACTTGAAGGTTTTGAAACAATACCAATATCTAAATTACAGCCAATTATTCCTCCACCTATTTTAATATTTACATTTTCTTTTGTTTTAAATCTTTGTAAATATTTATTATTTACATTTTGCCATATAACTTCTGTTTTTCTTTTACTTTGGTACCACTCTTTTGCTGTACTATTAGCCCAAGTCTTAATAGTAATTTTATTAATATTTCCATTAAAAAGTGATTTTGAAATTCTAAAATAATAATCATAATATTTATCTTTATGAAGATTATATGAACCTGTTCCATCACCATATATTGTTCCATCTGAATGGCATCTTTGTAATGAATAATAATCATTTAAAACAGCTCCACCAGTTGCATCTATTTTGGCTGTTTCTTCTTTATTAGTTTTTAAAGCTATTGGGCCAAAAACATAATATTCTACTCCATTTACGGTTTTAGTATTATATTTAATATCATTACTTTTAGCTTCAACACTATAATTATTTTGCTCTTGTGTTATCGTTGTTATTATATCACTAGTATTTGCAAAACAATTTAATGTTCCATCATTATTGCACT
>JAFRFO010000110.1 GCA_017434295.1 Clostridia bacterium | reverse complement strand
GCAAATAGGAGGGAAAAGTGCAATAGATTATCTTATAAAAGTAAGAAATTATAAGTTTATTGAAGCAGTAAAAATAGTAATGGGCAATGTAAAAACACAAGCACCAGTTATATATAAACAAGAAAAAGTAAAAGAAAAACAAATGATAATACCACAAAAAGCATTAAATAATGAAACAGCAATTAACTATCTATTAAGCAGAGGAATAGATAAAGAAATAATAAAATATTGTATAGAAAACAATTTATTATACGAAGAAAAACAAAATCATAATGTAGTTTTTGTTGGTTATGATGAAAATAATAATATAAAATATGCCTTTTGCAGAGCAACAAATGAAACGAGATTTATGAGAGAGGCAACAGGTAGTAATAAAAAATATTCATTCAAAATGGTAGCTGAAAAGCCCAATAATATAGTTCATTTATTTGAGAGTAGCATTGATTTATTATCATTTGCTACTCTTTTAAAATTGAATAATAGAAATTGGAAAGAAGAAAATCTACTATCACTTGGTGGAATTTATACATCTAAATATGATGAAAAAACTTCAAAAATACCAATTTCTTTAACTAATTTTTTAGAAAAAAATCAAAATGTTAATGAAATTCATTTACATCTTGATCGTGATTTAGCAGGAAGAAATGCAAGTGATTTTTTGAAAAAAGTATTAGAAAAAAATTACAAAATTGTAGATTCTCCTGCTCCGTTTGGTAAAGATATGAACGAATATCTTTGCTTAAAATATTTAAAAAATAATAAAAAAGATATAGAAAGGGTAATGTAAAATGGAAAAATATAGATTTAAAATTAGAAAAATAATAGAAGATGATGTTGAAATTGAAGCCAAAAATAAAATGGAGGCTTTAACAAATTTAATAGGATTTATAATAACCAAAGATAAGAAATTTTATAAAAAATTACTGGAAGAAAAGAGTTTTTATACAATGTTTTTAAAAGAATTTACTAATGAAACTAAAAAAATATACTATGAAGATAATGACGAAGTAAATGAAGATTTAATAAATTATTTATTAGATGATGACAAATTTTTGCAGGAAGAATTTGAAAAAATATCAAAAGAAATTGAAAAAAATATGAAAAAAGCAAAAGTAAAATCTAAAAAAAGTACAAAAAAATTAGAAGAAAATGAAGAAATTTTTTTAGAAAAACCTTTAGAAATATACTGCGAAAATTGTGGAAATTTAATTTCAGTAGATAGTGTGTACTCCTGCTGGGAAGAAAACAAGCACTGAATTTTTACTCCCTAGTGTAAAAATTCGATTTATGGGGTAATCCCCAATCCCCTTTGAAAAATTTAGTGAAAGGAAAAATGACAAAATGAGAAGCAGAAGAATTAAAAAGAATTTTTGGTTTAATGATGAAGAAAATAATGCTTTACAAAATTTAAGTGAAGAATCTGGAAAAACACAAACACAGGTAGTAAGAAAATTAGTAACTGGAGCTGTGATAAAAGAAAAGCCAACAGAAGAATTTTATAAAGCGATGAAAGAATTATTAGAGTTAAGAAAAGAAATAAAAAATTTAAGAGCAGAGGCAAGACATTTTAGAGCTTATGATACAAATAAAATATCAAGAATACTAAATGAAATAGATAAATTTAGAACACTCATTATAGAAAAATATTTACAATAATTTTGGAGGTACAAAATGGCGACAACAAAAATATGGGATATACAAACAAAATTAGATAGAGTTTTAGATTATGTTATGGACAAAATTAAAACAGATGAAGCAAATTATTATGATTTACACAGAGTTGCTGAATATGTTAAAGCATCTTATAAAACAGAAGAACAATTATATGTTACTGGAATAAATTGCACGGAAGATAATGCTTATGAAGAAATGGTACAAATAAAACAAGCATTTAATAAAGAAGATGGAGTGCTAGGTTATCACGCTATTCAATCTTTTGCAGAGGGCGAAGTAACACCAGAGTTAGCACACAAAATCGGAGTACAACTTGCAGAAGAATTATGGGGAGATAGATTTCAAGTAATTGTAACAACACATTTAAATACAAATCATATTCATAATCATTTTTTACTCAATTCTGTTTCATTTGTAGATGGTAAAAAATATTATGATAATGATAAAACTTATGCTTTAATGAGATATACTTCGGATTGTATTTGTAGAGAAAACAAGTTGTCTGTTTTAAAAGAAAAAGTATGCGGTAAATTTAATATTGATTATACAAAATATTTAAAAACTTATAATAAAAAATCTAATTATCATAACACGACCAAAAAAGATATTGATTTTGCAATTGCACAAGCAGACACTTATAAAGAATTTGAAAACTTGTTAAAGAGAATGGATTATGAACTAATTTACAGAGCTGGAGTATTAAGTGTAAGACATTCTCCATATACAAGAAATATAAGAGTAGCAAGAGCCTTTGGCGAAGATTATACAATGGAAAAAATTAAAGAAAGAATAAGAAAAGAAAGAGCAGTAAAAGTTCCATTCCCAGAGGCAAGAAATAAGAAATTTTATGCTAAAAGAAGTATTATAAAAAATAAGGAAAAAGCAACAGGTTTAAAAGCATTATATTTATATTATTGTTATTTATTAAGAATATTCCCTAAAACAAGTATAAAAAAGAAAGCGCCATTAAAAATTAGTGCAGATGTACAAAAGTTAAGGAGAATATCAGAGGAAGCAAAGCTCTTAAGTAGAATGGATATAAAAACTACTGGAGAGCTTTCTTTATATATAAAAACATTAAAACAAGAGCAAGAAAATCTCGAAGAAAAGCGAGATAAATTGTATTATCAAAATACAAAGCTAAAGAAAGAAGAAAGACAAGTGAATTATGAAGAACTCTCTCAAATTGCAGGAAAATTACAAATGATAAAAAAAGAATTACAGATGTGTGATGAGATTTTGAAAAGAACACCAAAGATAAAAGAAAATATAAAAGAGATTGAAGAAAAAAATAATAATAAGGAAAGGAGCGAAAAAACAAATGAGTACATCAAGTGAAAGTGCAGATGAATTTGTAAAAATAACATTAGAGGGAACAGAGATGATTGCAAGATTATCTGGAAGCCTTGCAAAGAATTTTATAGCAATGGTTTATGCAATTTCAAAAGATAAATCTAAAAATCCAAAAGGGAAAACAAGTCTTAATAAATTGTTAAAAAGTAATAGTAAATTAGAAATATTTACAATAAGAAAAGAAGATTTAGAAGATTTTAAAAAACAAGCTAAAACTTACAAAATAACTTATACGGCTTTATATAACAAGAATGAAAGAACAAGTGATGGAATGGTAGATTTGATAATAAAAGAGGAGGATGCACCAAGAGTAAATAGGCTTGTTGAAAGATATAATATTACAAAAGTGGATATTCAAGCTGTTGAAAAGGAATTAAATGAAACTTCAAATATTAAACAAGAAGAATTACCACAAATAGAAGAAAATCAAGAAATATTACAACACAATACTTCTGATGATTTAATAAGTAGTTTATTAAACCCAAAAGAAGATATGTTTGAAGAAATGGAAGATTCTACTCCCAGTAATATTACGGAGAAAGAAATTCAATTAGAGAATATATTGAACAAGAGCGAAGAAACAAAAATAATAGATGAAAAACCATCAATAAGAGAGAAAATAGAGGTTTATAAAAAACAAATTGAAGATAAAAAAGAAGTTAAGATACAAGAAGAAATAAAAGACAATCCAAAGAAAAATGAAATAAGAGAAACAAAGCACAAGCAACCTAAAAAAAGATATAAAAAGAAAAGGAGAGAAAAAATTAAATGAGCCAAGAGTTTGAAATTATTGAAAAAGCAATAAACAATAGAGCAAATGGTGGTTTTGATAAAGAAAAATGGAAAAAAGAAAAGCAAGACCAAAAAGAATGGGCATATAAAACACAAGATTTAATGGCAGAAAAAATAGTAGTAGATAGTGATAAATTTAAACAATATCTCAAAGTACAATCAAACTTCCCAAGTTATTCAGTAGGAAATGCTTTATTGGTAACAGCCAAATATCCTCAAGCAACAATGTTGAAAGATAGAGATGGATGGAAAAAAGAAAAAGTATATTTAAAAAGAAATCCAAAGGAAATTGTTATTTTAGAGCCTCAAGAATTTGAAAATAATGAAGGACAAATAATAACAACATATAATCCAAAAGAATTATATGATATTTCTCAAACACAAGCTAAAAATATAAAGCAATTACCATATAAGACAGAAAATATATTAAAAGCAGTTTTAAGTATTGCACCAGTAAAAGTAGTGATTAGTAAAACAGAATTAAAAAATAATAAATCTGTGTGTTTGGATTTAGATAATAGGCAAATTGCAATAAAACAAAATACCGAAGTAAATGAAATGTTACAAGGTTTAATAAATGAAATTGCAAGTATTCAATTACAAACATTTAGAGATGAGCCATTAGATAATTTTAAGAATAAATGTGTAACTTATATGATAAGCCAAAAGTACAATTTGCCAGTAGATAATATTGATTTAACAGATATTCCAAAGGAGTTATCTGAACTTGATGCAAAACAAATAAAAGAAGAACTTACACCAGTAGCAAGATGTTCGGAAAGTCTAATTGATGGAATGGATAGAACACTTGGAATAGAAAATAGATTTAAAACTTCAAGAGTACACGAAAGGTAGGTTTTATAAATGGAAGATGAAAAAAGAGTAATGGAACTTAATCAAAAAGATTTTGCGATTGTTATAAATGCTTTAATGAATATGCGAAGAAATATGATACAAGAACAAAAAGAAACAGATTTAGTTGATAAAGTTATAAAATTATCAATTAAAGCACCAACAAAACCCAAAGGAAGATTTAAAAAGAAAAGGAAGGAGATTTATGAAACAAGATAAAAGAAATTATTTTATAATGTCTTTTATTGGTTTGATACCTGTAATATGGTTAGCACTTTTAGTTGCACCATTTATAAATGGTGGTTTGCCAAGTATAATTAAAGAATTGCCAAATGCAATAGGTAATCCATTTAATATAACATTTGTAGATAATAGTTTTAAGACTATTTTTATTTTTATCTTGATATATGTTTTTGCAATACTAATGTATATATCAACAAGAAAAAATTATAAAAAAGGTAAAGAACACGGCTCGGCAAAATGGGGAGATGTAAGAACAATAAATAAAAAGTATAAGCAATTACCAGAGAGTGAAAATAGAATATTAACTCAAAATATTAGATTAGGTTTAAATGCAAAAAAGCATAGAAGAAATCTAAATACTTTAGTAATAGGTGGAAGTGGTGCAGGAAAAACTTTATTTTATGCTAAACCAAATTTATTACAAGCATCTAATAACTCATATATTGTTTTAGACCCTAAAGGAGAAATATTAAGAGATACAGGGTACTTATTAAAAAAAGAGGGATATGAAGTTAAAGTATTAGATTTAGTTAATATGCAAAAGAGCAATGGCTATAATCCGTTTAAATACATTAAAGATGACAATGATGTACAAAGATTAGTAACTAACCTTTTTAAGAGTACAACTCCTAAAGGAAGCCACAGCAGTGATCCATTTTGGGACACTGCTGCACAAATGCTACTTATGGCATTGATATTAGTATTAAAGTATGAAGCACCAGAGAATGAGCAAAATTTTGAAATGGTTGCAGAATTATTAAGAAATGGACAGATTAACGAAGATGATGATACAGACCCTAGCCCATTAGATTTACTATTTCAAAATATAGAAAAGCAAGACCCTAATCATATTGCAGTTAAATATTATAATGAATATCATTCGGGCTCTGGAAAGACTTTGCAATCAATACAAGTAACATTAGCTTCAAGACTAGAAAAGTTTAATTTAAAGGAATTGTCTAATCTAACATTAGAAGATGAAATGGATTTAGCAACTCTTGGAGAAAAAAAGACTGTGCTATTTGCTTTAATTCCAGATAATGATACAAGTTTTAATTTTATTGTTTCAATGCTATATACACAAATATTTCAACAATTATTTTATATAGCAGACCATAAATATAAAGGAGCATTACCTATACCAGTTCATTTTATAATGGATGAGTTTGCGAATGTAAGCCTACCAGATGATTTTGATAAAATACTTGCTACAATGAGGTCAAGAGGTGTTTCAGTAAGTATAATAATTCAAAATATGGCACAATTAAAAGCATTATTTGAAAAACAATGGGAAAGCATTGTAGGAAATTGTGATGAACTTTTATATTTAGGTGGAAATGAGCAATCAACTCATAAATATATAAGTGAATTACTAGGTAAAGAAACAATAGATACAACAACTTATGGTAAAAGCTCTGGAAGAAATGGAAATTATTCAACGAACTTTCAAATTGCAGGGAGAGAATTGATGACTCCAGATGAGGTAAGAATGTTAGAAAATGAATATGCTTTATTATTCATTAGAGGCGAAAGACCAATAATTGACAGAAAGTTCAATACATTTAAACATAAAAATTTCAAATATACAGAAGATGGTGGTTACAAACCTTATATTCATCAAAATGTTAATAATTCAATTGGAACAATAATAAGTGAATTTGAATTAGAAAATACAACAAATATTAAGAATATAGAGGATATTAATATTCCTAATATAAATGAATATGAGATTATTGTAGATGAAGAAATAAACGAATTTCTTATGAATAAAAAAACAAATGAATAAATTAGAAGAACAGGTACATTTTAACCCTCTAATTATTAAATTAGGAGGTTTTTTATATTATGAAAAAAATAATTAATTTTAAAAGATTAGCTAAAATAGGAATAGTAGGTATAGCAGGAATTAGTATATGTACAACTGGCTTTTGTGCAACAGATGACCCACTTGCAGTTATAAACAATTTAAAGAATTTTATGTTTCAGATTATTAGTGCTATTGGTATTATTTTATTATTATGGGGAGTTGTTCAAGTTGGTATGGCAATTAAGAGCCACGACCCAAGCCAAAGAGCAAATGGTTTTATGACTTTAGCAGGAGGAATAATTATAGCATTTGCTAAACAAATATTAGAATTAATAATGGGAGGTTAGAAAATGGGCGCTGGAATAGTAGGCAATTTACAAAATTCGTTAGATACTTGGAATGGTAAATTGGGCGAGATATGGCAGTTAGTAAGTCAAACACCAGAGAATTTTAAAGGTGGCACAATATGGCAAGTAATTGTAAATATTCACGGAGCATTACAAGCAATAGGTTTAGCATTGCTTGTAATCTTTTTTATTACTGGAGTAATAAAAACTTGTGGCTCATTTACAGAAGCTAAAAAGCCAGAACATGCTTTTAAATTATTTGTAAGATTTGCAATTGCACATTTAGTTGTAACTTATGGTCTAGATTTAATGCTAAATTTATTTCAAATTGTACAAGGAATAACAAATACTATAATGCAAACGGCAGGAATGGGAAATAGTATTCAAGCAGTAATGCCTCCAGAAATAATTTTATCTGTGTTTAATATAGGCTTTTTTGAAAGTATACCAGTGTGGGCAGTAACTATAATTGGTGGATTATTTGTAACTGTCATATCATTTGTAATGATATTGACTGTTTATGGAAGATTTTTTAAACTCTACTTATATACAGCAATAGCACCAATACCACTCTCAACATTTGCAGGAGAGCCAACTCAAAACATTGGAAAGAGTTTCTTGAAAAATTATGTAGCAGTATGTTTGGAAGGAGCAATAATAGTATTAGCTTGTATAATCTACTCACAATTTGCTTCAGCAGTACCAGCAGTAAGTGGAAAAGAAGCTATAACAATAATATGGAGTTATATAGGAGAATTAGTATTCAATATGCTTGTATTAGTCGGAGTAGTAAAGATGTCAGATAGAGTAGTTAAAGAAATGATGGGATTATAGGAGGAGAAAAAGGATTATGAAATATTTAATAAAAGATGTAGATAAAAACGAAAAGGAAGAATTAGAAAGAAAAGGATTATATTGTTATGATTTAAGAGAAAGCGATATGGGAGATGAAATTGCAAATATAGAAAAAAGTGTATTTGTAAATAAAGTTAGCAATATGATTACAAATGAAAAAATTGAATTTGGAAAAAGCCCAAATGATTTTGTTAATTATTTTGATTTTTGTATGAAAAATAAGCAAGTAGATAAAATAGATGATTTATTGTCTATTGATAAGTTAGATATTACAAAGATAATAAGTGAAACAAAAGAATTACTCATAAATAATGAAGAATATGAAGATATGGAAATTTGCTATATTTTAGAAGATAAGAATAATATAGAAGAATCATTTATTATTGCAATGGATGGAGATAATATTATACAGATAAATGCTATTACAAAAGAAATAAGCGATGTTGCAGATTGGGCATATAATATTGATGAAGATATTTTTCAAGGATTAGAAGAAAACAAAAAAATTGCATATATGAGTATTAATATGCACTATAATATATGGGAAACATTAAAAGATATGTATCCTGAAGATATTGAATATAAAAAAGGAGTGCAAGAATATCTAAAATATTGCAAAGAAAATAAGATTACAAAAGGTAAAATTGAGAAAGAAACGAAATCAAACAATGTTTATAATGCAATGAAACATTATAAAGAAAGCAGAAAAAAAGAAAGGTAGTTATAATATGGAAGTAAAAATAAATAAAGAAATAAGACAATATACAGAAAGTATCTTCTTTGGACTTTCATTAAGGCAATTTATATGCTCGATATTAGCTTGTGGAGTAGCAGTAATAATTTATTTTGTTGCAAAACAATTTTTAGATGTAGGGATTGTATCCTGGTTATGTATGGCAGGAACAATTCCTTTTGTATTACTAGGCTTTGTAAAATATAATGGAATGACAGCAGAGAACTTTTTTAAGGCTTGGATAAAGTCAGAAATACTAACTCCAAAAAAATTAGTATTTAAGCCTACAAACTACTATTACGAAACATATAAAGAAATGCAAAAAAATAGAAAGTTTGATAATAAGAAATCAAGAAGAAAGAAAAGGAAAGAAAAGTTAAAGAAACTTATAAAATTTAAAAAGAATAAAAAGAAATAAGCAAGAAAAACAAGTATGGTTTTAGCCTTCTAAAATTATAAATTTTGGAGGTTAAAATGTTAAAAAAGATTTTTCAAAAATTAAAATTCTTTAAAAATATAAAAGATAAAGAAGAAACAATTATACCAAAAGGAGTACAAGATGTTATTCCTGTACAGAAAATTTGGAGAGATGGAATATTTTTGATGGGTAAAAATAAGTATTCCAAGACATTTAAGTTTTCTGATATAAATTATGTTGTAGCTAGTGAAGAAGATAAGGAAACTATGTTTCTTGACTATATGCAAATAATTAATTCATTTGAAAGTGATATGTTCGTGAAATTTACTATTTTGAATAGTAAATTGGATGAGGAAAAAATAGAAAAAAATATTAAGATAGAGAAAAAGGGAGATAGATTAGATAAATTTAGAGAAGAATATAACAAAATGATTGAAGAAAGTGCTAATACAGCTAATGGAATAAAACAAGAAAAATATGTAACTATTACGATAATGAAAAAAGATATAGATGAGGCAAGAGCAACTTTTAGAAGAATAGCAGTAGAATTAAATAATCACTTTAAAAGATTAAATTCAAAATGTGAAGAATTAAATGCAGATGATAGATTAAGATTATTGCATAATTTTTATAGACAAGGCGAAGAAAGTAGCTATAATTTTGATATGCTTTCAACAATGCAAAAAGGTCATAGCTTTAAAGATTATATTTGTCCAGATAGTTTTGAATTTAGAAAGAATTGTTTTGTTATGGGAGAAAAATATTGTAAAGCAATATTTTTAAAAGAATATGCATCTTTTATTAAAGATAGTTTTATTTCAGAATTAACAGATGTCAGCAAAAATCTAGTTTTATCAATAGATATAAAACCAGTTGATACAGATGAAGCAATAAAAGAAGCGGAAAATAGATTGTTAGGCATAGAAACCAATATATCAAATTATTTAAGAAAACAAGCGGAAAATAATAATTATATAGGAAATATACCATTTGATATGGAGCAACAACAAAAAGAGGCTAAAGAGTTTTTGAATGATTTAATGAGTAGAGATCAAAAAATGTTTCTAGGTATAATTACAATACTAATAACTGCAGATACAGAAAAAGAACTTGAAAGTTTAACTGATTCGGTATTAACAACAGCAAGAAAAAATCTTTGTCAATTTGGAATATTGAATTATCAACAAATGGATGGACTTAATACAACACTACCAATAGCAGATGCAAAAATAGATACATTAAGAACACTAACAACCGAAAGTTTGGCAGTATTTATGCCTTTCAAAGTTCAAGAAGTACAACACAGAAATGGTATATATTATGGGCAAAATGCAATCTCAAAAAATATGATATTGTTAGATAGAAAAGAATTATTAAATGGAAATAGCTTTATTTTAGGAGTTTCTGGTAGTGGTAAATCATTTACTGCAAAACAAGAAATTGCCTCAATAATGTTAAAAGAGCCTAATGCAGATATAATAATAATAGACCCAGAAAATGAAATGTCAGGATTAGTTAAAGAATTTGGTGGAGAGGTTGTAGAAATATCATCAACAAGTAAAAATCATATAAATGCAATGGATATGAATAGATATTATGGAGATAATGCAAATCCTATAATATTGAAATCTGAATTTATATTGTCTTTATGTGAGCAACTTATGGGAAAAAGTTTAGAGCCACAACAAAGGTCAATAATTGATAGATGTACTGCAAAGGTATATGCTAAATATCAAAAGTCAGATTATCAATGTCCACCACCAACTTTAAAAGATTTTAGAGAGGAATTACTAAAGCAAAATGAAAAAGAAGCAAAAGATGTAGCACTTGCAATAGAATTATTTAGTAATGGTAGCTTAAATACATTTGCTAAACAGACAAATGTAAATATTAACAATAGATTAGTTTCTTACAATATTTTAGGATTAAAGAAACAGCTACAACCAATAGCTATGTTGGTAATATTAGATAGTATCTTTAATAGAATAACAGCAAATAGACAAAAAGGGAAGAATACTTATATATTCATAGATGAAATATATTTATTATTTCAATATGAATATTCAGCTAACTTCCTTTTTACTTTGTGGAAAAGGGTTAGAAAATATGGAGCTTGTTGCACAGGAATAACACAAAATGTAGAAGACTTGTTAAGAAACGAATTAGCAAGAACTATGTTAGCCAATAGTGAGTTAATAATAATGTTAAATCAAGCTACAACAGATAGATTAGAACTTGCAAAATTACTAAATATTTCTGATGAAGAATTAAGTTATATAACTAATGTAGATGCAGGACACGGACTAATAAAAATAGGTAACTTCTTAATACCATTTGTAAATAAATTTCCTAAAGATACTGAACTATATAGGTTAATGACCACAAAATTAAATGAGGTAGTATAGGGGGAGCATAAAAGAATGAATAAGAAAATAAACACAATTCTTATTATACTACTAGCAATTATTTTAATTGCTAGTAGTATATATTTAATTCTTCAAAATAAAGAAGATGAAAAACAAGAAACAATATTTGAAGAATTATCTAATGTTGTTACAGAAGAAAATACTGAAAATGAAAAATTAGAAGAAAAACAAGAAATAATATCTAATACGATAAAAGAAGAAAAGAGAATTGATATTAACCAATTACATCAAAAAAATAGTGATTTTGTAGGGTGGCTAAAAATTGATAATACAAGTATAAATTATCCAGTAATGCAAACGGAAAATGCAAGAAAAGATTATTATTTAAGAAAAAACTTTTATAAAGAATATTCACAATGGGGAACACCTTATATTGCAGAGTATTGTAATATTTTAAATAGTGATAATATGATTATTTATGGTCATCATATAAACGG
>JAFRFO010000010.1 GCA_017434295.1 Clostridia bacterium | reverse complement strand
TCAAATATTGGTTCTTTTAATCCCGCAATTTTCATATCTTCTCTCATTCTTCCAATACCTGTTCCAGACTTTTCTATATAATGTGTTCTTGCTAATAAATCAGCAATTATGGAATTACGAGCAATACTTCTTTTTCCAAAATTCTCTTTTGTTATTCCTTTAGGAACTCCACCAGGACTTACAATAGAAATTTTGTCATCGTGTATTTCTAGCATTACTCTTGCACCATATTGTGAATATGCACGATGGCATACACCGATTGATTATTGCTTCTTTTATAACAGATTCCGGTATTTCTAATACTTCCTTTCTTGTAGCATTTCCGTTTTCTTTCATTACTTCATCATTTATTAAATATGTTAGGTTAATATGTTTCTTTGCAAATGCTAGTGCATCTTCTATATTTGTTATTATATCCTTTTCACAATCTAGCGTGTCCAAAATATATGCTCTTGAATTTCCTTTAAAAGCTATACAAGTTATATAATTTTGAATTAAAAATCTTTTTGGATTCTTTGCAAAAAATATTACTCCTGCATTAGTAAACATATATTTATTATTAACTTTTTCTAAGCATTTTAAATTTACTAATAATTCTTCTTTATCTAAAATATCAGTTGTATTAGATAATTTTAAAAAATTCTTGTATGCTGTTTCATCAAAATCTTCTGGATACTTTGCCTCTTTATTTATCATTCTATCAAATTGTATTTTACCATTTTCTTCCAAGAAATCTTGAATTTCATCTCTATTCATTTTTTGACACATAGCTCCTACACGTAAGTAGTATCCATCACTTGAACTATATGGTTTATCTTCTCCTTCTGGTACATTTACTATAATAACATTATCTACCACTTCAACCTTAACATTAATTCTAGGTTCTATTTGACTTATTACATTTTGAATATTTGCTCTTTGATTATTTGATGTATCTGTTCCTATTATTTTCCCATCGTCTGATACACCAACAAGAACTTTTCCACCAATTCCATTAGCAAATGCAACTACTTCTACATTAAATCTTTTTCCAACGTTTTCTTTAAACTCCAAATTATAGCCTTCGCCTTCTTTTACAAGATTTTCTAATTCTGTCTTAGTCATTATTACGTTCTCCTTCCAAGCTGTGCAGGCATATTCTGCACAATTTAATATATCTTTGTTATTGAGAATTATATCACGTATTTAAAAAAATTTCATTATAAAATCAAAAAAAGATGAATTTGTTTTTATTTTTTACAATTCATCTTTTTAATATGTTAAAATGCTAAATTTTTATTTAATATAACTCTATAAAAGTCTAGCTATATCATTATACGTAACTAAAACTGCTAATCCAATTACAAACACGAACCCTGCTATTTGTATTGCAGCTTCAACTTTTTGGCTTAGTGGTTTCCTTCTAATTGCTTCTATTATTAATAGCAATATCTTTCCACCATCTAATGCTGGTATAGGAAGCAAGTTTGTTATTCCTAATGAAAATGATATTATTGCCATTAAATTTACAAAGCTTAAAAATCCAGTTGTTGATGCTACTATTCCGCCTATTCCAACTGGTCCTACCATTTGATCAATTCCAGTTTTTCCAGTAAATAGATTTACTAAACTATTAAATGCTTCTGATATAAATGCTCCTAAACTTTCTCCTGCATATTTTATTGATAGTCCCAAATCGTAAGCAGAAGTTAAGCCTACTATAACTCTAACTATAAAAAATACTACAATTGCAAAAACAATATTTACTATTGGTCCTGCAAATACTATAGCTAACCTTTTTGGAATACTTGCTTTTGAAAAAGAGCCTTCTTGTTCAGAGGCTTCTTCTTCTCCTTCCATACTTACAAATCCACCAAGTGGTATAAGTCTTAAAGCATATTTAGTTTCTTTTCCTTGTTTATTCCATATTGTTGGTCCAAATCCTATTGCAAATTCATTTACCTTTACTTTGCAAAGCTTTGCAACTAAAAAATGTCCACCTTCATGAATAAATATCAAGAATCCAAGTAATATTATAAATTTAAGTGCTACACCTATAAATGAAAGCAATTTTATTATGCTCCTTTCTTTATAAAGTAATAATATATTAAATTTTAAATCCTTGTCGTCGCAACTTCCAGATTTAAAGAACTAGTCTGTAAGTTGCTCCACTCACACTCACTTCGTTCGTTTGGTCGCTTTCGCGGATTTTAAATTTAATATATTATTACTTATTTATACTAGTGCAAGAAGTGCAAACGCAAATGGTGCTAAAAAGATTAAACTATCAACTCTATCTAACATTCCTCCATGACCTGGAATTAAATTACTATAATCTTTTATATCAACATATCTTTTAATTGAAGATGCTGCAAAATCTCCAATTTGGCCAAGCAAGCTTAGTATTACTGCAATTAGAGTTACATACCAATATGAGAAATTTTGTCCTCCATAAGTATTTATAAAATATGTATATGGTAAGATAAATATTATTGAACCTATTGTTCCTGCAATACAACCTTCTATTGACTTTTTAGGGCTTACTTTGCTAAATTTATGTTTTCCAAAGAATTTTCCTATAAAGTATGCAAATGCATCAGTTCCCCATGCTGCAAATATTGCAAACCAAATTAAGAATTTACCATTGTCTTTTCCATATATTAATGCAACAAACATTGTAAAAAATACTACATAAAAAATTCCTAAAAATGTATATGCAATATCTTTAAAAGATGTTTTCATATCCGTTGCTATTACTTGTGCAAATAATATAACTAAAATTGAAGGTACTGCTAAAATTGCTGTTAATGCCATATATTCTTGTGGAATTAAGTGTATTACAGCTATTAATGTACAACTTAAATATCCTACCCATTTTACAGGATTTGAAACTTTAGATATTGCATTAAAATATTCATTCATACTTAAAAATGCTATTCCCGCTAAAATTATGTCAATTAGATATTTGTTTCCAAATATAAACATTATAACTACAAGTGGAAATAATAACAATGCAGTTAATAATCTTTTTAAAACCATTTTATAATCCTCACTTTTTTAGTTTTTACTAAATCTATTACTGTTTTCTTTTGTTTATATATAATTCAAAAAAGAATTGAGTTAATTTCAAGGCAAACAAATGAAAATAATCCGAGACGTACTATGGTACGTCGCAGGATTTTCGAATGCAGTTTAACACAGAAATTAACCAATTATTTTTTGAATTTAGTTTGCTCCAAATTTTCTAGTCCTATGTTGATAAACTGCAATTGCATCATCTAAATCTTGTTCACTAAAATCTGGCCAATTTTTTTCTATAAATAAAAATTCTGAATAAACCAATTGCCATGGTAAGAAATTACTTGTTCTTTCTTCTCCACTAGTTCTTATCAATAAATCAGGATCTGGTATGTTATTTGTAAATAAATTTTGTGAAACAACCTCTTCATTTATATCTTCTACATTTAAGCTACCTGTTTTTACTTTTGCAGAAATTTTTTGAATTGCACGAACTATTTCGTCTCTACCTCCATAGTTTAAAGCAATTGTAAAAGTAGTTCCTGTATTATCTTTAGTTTTTCCTTCACAAATTTCCATACATTTTTGCATTCCAGATGATAATTCTGTTCTATCTCCAATAAATTGAAGTTTTATATTTTCGTGATCTGCCCTATTAGCGTAATCACTTAAATAGCTTTGGAATAAAAACATTAGAGAATTCACTTCTTCTTCTGTTCTTTTCCAGTTCTCTGTTGAAAATGCATAAACTGTAATATATTTTAATCCAATTTTATTTGCGTATCTAACAATTTTTTCTAAGGTTTTTGCACCCTCTTTATGGCCAAAAGCTGCTGGTTTTCCCTTTGCTTTTGCCCATCTCCTGTTTCCATCCATTATAATTGCAATATGATTTGGTAAATTATCACTATCAAACATTTTATTTGCTCCCTATCTTTTTAACAATTCTATTTATTTCTATTTGCAATGTATAAAGCAAGTTCTTGTAAAAACTCACTATTGTTAAAATCTTTTATTTGTTCTATTGCTTCATTTGTAATTTGATTTAATATTTCTTTTGATTTTTCTAATCCAAATGTTGATACATAAGTACATTTTCCATGTTGTTTGTCATTTCCAACTGGCTTGCCTAATACTTTTTCGTCTCCTTCTTCTGATAATATATCATCTTTTATTTGAAATGCTAAGCCAATATTTTCTGCATATTTTGTAAGTTTTGATAATTCATCATCATTTGCATTTGCAAGTATTGCTCCCATTCTTACAGAATATTTTAAAAATGCACCTGTTTTATTTTTATGAATATAATCTAATAATTCTTTAGATATTTGTTTTCCTTCTAATTCAGTATCTACATATTCTCCAGCTATCATTCTATCTATTGCATTTGAAAATTCATTAAAAACTTTTAATTTATTGTTTAACTCTATTAATTCATTTTCTTCATTATTAATTCTTTTATTTAATAATAAATTAAAAGCTTGTTTTTGCTCTGAATTATCGTTTGATATATTAAATGTATTCTCTAATCTATTATGATATTTTTGTAGAGTATTTTGCAAATTTTCACTAATTACCATATATGCATTGTTTAACAATCCATCTCCTGCTAAGATAGCAGTTGCTTCATTAAATTGTTTATGATTTGTAGGTTTTCCATGCCTAAAATCATCATTGTCAATTCCAGGTAAATCATCATGAATTAAAGAAAAATTATGTACCATTTCTAAAGCTATTGCAAAAGGCATAACTTGCTCATAGTTTTCTTTAAACAATTTATATGTTGCTATTGCTAAAATTGGTCTAATCCTTTTTCCACCTGCCATTAAACTATATTCCATAGATTTATTAAGTATTTCTTCTGGACAAGATTCATTTCTAATATAATTTTCAAGTTCATTATTTACTTTATTTTGATAGTTCCTTAATTCTTCTTTGAAATTCATAAATATTACCTCTTCTTTTTAATAATGTAATATATATTACATTAAACAAAAGCTTTTATATTGACATTATTTCTTTTTCTTTATTTTCAAGAATTTTATCTACTTCTTCTACATATTTATCTGTTATTTTTTGTATTTCTGTTTCTGCTGCTTTTAATTCGTCTTCTGTTATTTCATTATTTTTTTGCTTATTTTTTGCTTCGTCTAATCCGTCTCTTCTAACTCCTCTTACAGCTACTTTTGCATCTTCCGCCATTTTTTTAATATCTTTTACTAATTCTTTTCTTCTTACTTCATTTAATTCAGGGAAAGCTAGTCTTATTACTTTTCCATCATTATTTGGATTAATTCCAATGTCTGATGCTAAAATTGCTTTTTCTATTTCTTTTAAAACACTTGCATCCCAAGGTTGAATTACTATTAATCTTGCTTCTGGAACTGATACACCAGCTACTTGATTTATTGGTGTTGGTGTTCCATAATAATCTATTTTAAGCTTATTTAATATTGCAGGATTTGCTCTACCTGCTCTAACTTCTGATAACTTTTCAGTATATACACTGATTGTTTTTTCCATTTTTTCTTTAATATTTGAATAATCCATAATTTAAATCTCCTTTTTTATAAATCGGTCAAATCAAACCCGGAACCAATTGACCGTTATATTTATTTTACTATTGTTCCTATTTTTTCACCCTTAACAGCTCTAACTATATTTTCTGGGTCTGCAATTCCAAAAACCAAAAGAGGTACTTTATTATCTCTGCACATTGCTGTTGCAGTAGAATCCATTACTTTTAAGTCTTTATTTAAAACATCTAGATATGATATTTCTTCATATTTTTTTGCATTTGGGTCTATATCTGGATCTGCTGAGTATACAGCATCTACTGATTTTCCAAGTAGTAATACATCTGCTCCAATTTCTGTTGCTCTTAGAGCTGCTGCTGT
Organism: Clostridia bacterium; assembly: GCA_017434295.1. Classification (GTDB taxonomy): domain Bacteria; phylum Bacillota; class Clostridia; order TANB77; family CAG-508; genus CAG-269. Next base: position 3,471 of record JAFRFO010000010.1, on the reverse strand, counting down.
ATCTGTTGTAAAAAATGGATGTCCTGTACCACATGCAAATATTACAACTCTGCCTTTTTCTAAATGCTTCATTGTTTTTCTATGTATAAATGGTTCTGCTATTTCTCTCATTTCTATTGATGTTTGAACTCTTGTGAATACTCCTCTTGCTTCTAATGCATCTTGTAAAGCTAAACCATTCATTGTAGTAGCTAACATCCCCATGTAGTCTGCTGTAGTTCTTTCCATTTGATGACCATTTCTTCCTCTCCAAAAGTTTCCTCCACCTACTACGATTCCAACTTGAACTCCTAATTGAACTATTTCTTTAATTTTATCACATATTTTTCCAATTGTTTCTGCATCAACTCCAAATTTGTTTTCTCCAGCTAATGCTTCTCCACTTAATTTTAAAAGTACTCTTTTATATTTTAGGTTTTCCAAAATTTTCACTCTCCTTATTTTTTATTCTACGCCATTTTATCATAAAGATTAATAAAGTGCAATAAAAATAGATACAATTTGTTGTTTTTTTACTTACAAAATCCTATTTCTTTTAAACTCATACATTATAAAAGAAAAAGGAGCAACTAAAAAGTTACTCCTTAGCATTTTAGGATTATTTCCTATTTAGCAGTCATTTACCTTTTTCTTTCTCCAAGCGTTTTTTCTCAGCTTCTTCAGCTGCTTTAACCATAGCTATTTTCTGTTCTTCAGCTTTTTGAGCAGCTTCACGCTCCTGGCGTAACCTATCCTGCTTTCTGTTAGGATTTATTAAATCCTTAAAACGTTCAAACACCTTTGCCATAATGATACCTCCTGTCTAAAACGGTTTGAATTAAATATGCGTATGCTTTAATATTATAAAGCCTTTTATAATTATAGTCAATAATTGTTTACATTATTTTCATTTTATTATAATTCTTATTATTTTCTTTTTATTATAACAATCTTTTTTGTTCAGTATCTTCCAAATATTGACAAATAGCGAAAAATGTCGTATTATATAGATAGATTTTTAAAAAGAAGATTGGTTTTAAAATGTTTTATCTTTTATTACTATTCTTACTTTTAATGTAAAAGAAAGGATGATTTTTTATGTTTAAAGAATTTAAAGAATTTATTTCTAAAGGAAACGTAATGGACTTAGCAGTTGGTGTTATTATTGGTGGTGCATTTGCTAAAATAGTTGATGCCTTAACATCTTCTTTTATACAACCATTACTTAATTTAATTGGTGGAGCTGAAGTTCAAGGAACTATTCCACTAGGAGATTCAGGACAAGCATTAAATTATGGAGCATTTTTAACAGCAGTTATTAACTTTTTAATAGTAGCTTTTGTATTGTTTATAATGATAAAAGCTATTAATACTGCAAATAGAAAAAGTAAAGAAAGATTAGAAAAAATTGCTACTAAAGTTGGTAAAAAAGGTGAAAAAGAAGAATCAGTTGAAACTGAACCTGAAACAAAACTATGTAGATATTGTATGACAGAAATTAGCTATAAAGCAACTAGATGTCCTCATTGTACTTCTATTTTAGAAGAAGAAGCAAAAAAAGTTTTAGATAATAAAGACTAATATTTAATTTTGTAGTACAATTTTATTATTAATACAAAAATAATTAAATTGTACTTGCAAAATAACCAAATATGTGTTACAATTAATTTCGTTAATTAAAAAGACTAAGAGGAGGTGCCAATTAGACATGCCAAATATTAAATCAGCTAAAAAGAGAGTTAAAGTAATTGAAAAGAAAACTTTAAGAAATAATATGATAAAATCAAGCTATAGAACAGCTGTTAAAAAGTTTGAAGAAGCTATAGAAGCTGGAAAAATGGATGAAGCAAAAGTTTTATTTGCTGATGCAACAAAGAAAATTGATCAAGCTTGCACAAAAGGTGTTATCGTTAAAAATACAGCCGCAAGAAAAAAATCAGCTTTATCTAAAAAATTAAACTCAACTAAGGCTTAAGACTTAAATAAAAATTATGCATAGTTTTTATTTAAAAGAACTATTTAGATTATTCTAAATAGTTCTTTTGGTTTTGTGTTCAATTGGTTCCGGGGGCTTTTTACCGTATTTTGGCCACTTTTAAGTTACCAAAAATTAACGTTGATTTAGCTATGTAAGGGTGTTACTATTAATATAGCTATGTGTAATAATTAAAAAAAATAATATTACTTAAACAATTTTTAATTATTATTTTTATAAAGAGGTGATTGTATGATAAAAAGATTTTTAAATATGTTTAAAGATTTAGAAAAAACGACTTTATCTATAATGAAAAATGGAATTAAATTCTGTTTTTTAATTAGCATTATATCTTCATTTTTATTACTTACATATACTTTTATATATACAGAACCAAATATTTATTATATAGGATTATCTTTATTTAAACTAAGTTTGTTTTTTATTATTGATTTTATAATTTGTGGATTTGTTGTTGATAATATAAAAAAACAAATTATTTAATATATCTAAAACGCCAAAAAGCACCATAAAGGTGCTTTCTGGCTAGAGGTTAAATATCCTCATTGAACTTCCATTTGCTGGAACATGCTACGAAATAAGCATTTCCTCCGCTGCTCATTGCAGTTGTAACCAGTTCTTCTTTCAGAAAAGGCAGCTTTCCTTCTACCCCTTCTTTAAGCTGTACCAATTTTCCAATATAATACCCACAAATAGGGTTATTGTTAATGGCAACGCTTCTTAAATAAAAGAACTTTGCGACCAAAGAAATCATGAATTCATCAAAGAACTCTTCTTTTATCGCCGGTCTCCAGAAGTTAGCAATCTTCCAGATTTCTCCGACATCACGATCTGTAATAGGGGTTACATTCCCATTTTTCTTGGCTCTCGCCTCGAAGTCATCGGGGACACGAAGATTATACTCTTCCATGAGAATTCTTTTCGTTTCTAAAACATTGATACATTTGCTGTTTTCCTTCCTCCTTTTTGCACGTTCAACTTCACGCTTACGCGCTGCAATCCGTTCTTCCATTGTTGTAATTCCGTCCATGAGTAAAAACCTCCTAAAAAAATTAGTCATACGTAGTATTGCTACGTATGACTTTATTATACCATATTTTTATTATTTTTTCAACTCTTCTAAAAATAATTTGTTTAACATTTGTGGATTTGCTTTTCCTTTTGTTTCTTTCATAGCTTGTCCAACCAAAAATCCTAGTGCTCTATCTTTTCCTGCTTTAAAATCTGCAATAGATTGAGGATTTTCTTTTAATATCTTGTTTACAATTTTTTTAATTGCACCTTCATCAGATATTTGAATCCATCCTTTTTCTTTTATTATTTCTTCTGGATTCTTTGGATTTTCAAATAATTCCTCTAATACTTTTTTACCAATACTTGAACTAATTGTGCCATTATCAATTAAAAGTACTAATTTTCCAAGTTGATTACTGTCAAATGGAATTTCTATTGCATCCATTTCTGTTTCATTTAGTACTCTAGAAATATCAGATATA
>JAFRFO010000109.1 GCA_017434295.1 Clostridia bacterium | reverse complement strand
CCGATAGGGAATGGTTTTGCAAGATTAGGAGATGAATATTCGACTAAGACAGTATTTCCTTCTCCTATATGTGATTTAGATGGCAGACCATTATTTAAGTGATTGAATGTTTCAAATATAAATTTATTTTGATTTACAGAGAAGTTTATATATCCTCCCGCAACTTCTACTCTTTCAATTACACCATTATCAAATTGTAATTTTTCTTTTAATTCTTCTGCAATTGCTTGTGGCGCTTTTTTCATTGTTTTTGCTAAATTAAAACATGGAAAAGCATAATCTCCATTATCAACATTTTTTGGAACTTCTATATAACCATATATTTCATTTTCATTTAAGTCAGTTTGTTTTGCAATTTGTACTGCAATTTCTTTTTTAAAATCTAACATTTAAATTCTCCTAATCTTTAAATTAAATATATTATTTTCAAATGCCGCGAAAGCGACCAAACGGAGCGAAGCGCAGTGCGAGTGGAGCAACTTACAGACTAGTTTTTTTTAAAACTGAAAGTTGCGACGACAAGGCATTAAAAAATAATATATTTAATTTATATAACAATTTATTTACAATTCTCAATATATCTCCATGAGTCCTTGCACATATCCTCTAAAGTCTTTGTAGCCTCCCATCCAAGTTCTTCCTTAGCCTTTTTTGGATCTGCATAACAAGTAGCAATATCTCCTGGTCTTCTATCTGTAATTTTGTAATTAACTTTTTTTCCTGTTGATTTTTCAAAAGCATTTACCATATCAAGTACACTATATCCTGTTCCTGTTCCTAAGTTATATATATACAATCCTTCATTTTCTTTGTTTATTTTTTCTAATGCGCTAATATGTCCTTTTGCTAAATCTACAACGTGAATGTAATCTCTAACTCCTGTACCATCTGGTGTAGGATAATCATTACCAAATACAGAAAGCTGAGGTAATATTCCTTTTGCAACTCTAACAATATATGGCATTAAGTTATTTGGTATTCCTTTTGGTTCTTCTCCAATTAATCCACTTTCATGTGCTCCTACAGGATTGAAATATCTTAATATACATATATCCCAAGTATTATCTGATTTATATAAATCCATTAAAATTTGTTCAATAAATAATTTTGTTGTTCCATAAGGATTTGTTGTTCCTCCTGTTTTGCATTCTTCTGTAATTGGAATAACTTCTGGATCTCCATATACTGTAGCTGATGAGCTAAATATAAATTTCTTTACATTGTATTTTTTCATAACATCTAAAAGTACTAAACATCCAGATATATTATTTGTATAGTATTCAATTGGTTTTTGAACAGATTCACCAACTGCTTTAAATCCCGCAAAATTTAAAACAGCTTCAATATTATTCTCTGCAAAAATCATATCTACTTTTTCTTTGTCTAAGTAATCAACTTCATAAAATTTAAAATCTTTATTAGTAATTTGTCTTATTTTATCTAGTACTTCTGGTTTACTGTTTGAAAAATTGTCTAAAATTACTACATCATATCCTTTATTTAATAATTCAATTACTGTGTGGCTTCCTATATAGCCAGCACCTCCTGTAACTAAAACTTGCATAATATACCTCCAATTATTGCCATCGATGTCGGGGTCATTAGGCAATATTGCCAATGTAAGTCGGTGTCATTTGGCATTTTTTTATTAACTTACAGCATTTTATCATTAATTGAATTATTTTGCAATAAATATAGTAATAAAAATAAATATTTTGGAGGCATATATGATAAAGTCTAATATATATGTTTTAAAACTTAAAAGAAATATTATTCCAATGGCTTTTTTGCTATTTACATTTGGACTACTAATTTTTGCAAATAATAATATTGTAGCTGTTAAAAACGGTTTACTGCTTTTTGCAAATAATGTTGTACCAACTCTTTTTCCTTTTTTTATTGCAACTGAATTATTAATGCATACAAATATTTTATATATAATTGGTAGACTTTTTACACCAATTATGATGCCATTATTTAATATAAGAGGTGAAGGTGCTTTTGCTTTTATTATGGGTCTTATCTCTGGATACCCAATTGGTGCTAAAATCGCTGTAAATTTAAGAAAAAATAATATTTGTTCTAAAGAAGAATGTGAAAGATTGCTTAGTTTTACAAATAATTCTGGTCCTTTATTTATTATTGGAACTGTTGGTATTACAATGTTTGGTAATATTAATATTGGAATACTACTTTTTATTACTCATATTTTAGCAAGTTTTACAGTTGGATTTCTTTTTAGGTTTTGGAAAAATAATCACATAAAAAATAACCAACAAAATATTATTAAAAAACCTGAAAACAATCTTGTCAACCTAAAAAATTTAGGGGAAATAATGGCTGAAAGTATTACAAGTAGTATTAAAACAATTTTACTTATTGGTGGGTTTATAATTGTGTTCTCTAGTATAATTTCTATTTTTAATTCTAGTGGACTAATCAAGTTAATAACAACTTCACTTTCACCAATTTTTAGAGCAATAAATATAGATACTAGTTTTATTCAAGGCATTTTTACAGGTTTATTAGAGCTTACAAATGGTTTAAGTTTTATTAGCAATATTCATGTTAAAGCTCTATCTATAAATATTATTATTAGCTCTTTTTTATTAGGATTTGGTGGATTAAGTATTATGTTCCAGGTTTTAAGTATAATTTCAAAATCAGATTTATCTTGCAAACCTTATGTTATTGGAAAAATTTTACAAGCATTTTTGGCAACATTTTATACCTATATTTTAATAAATTTATTACCATTTTTTCAATTTGATATATAGTGCGACAGTTTCAAAAGGACTGTCCTTCTGGTATTGATTAGTGCCATTAAGGACTTGGCTTTTTTGGCAGTGATTATTAAAATCTTAATAACTCTTGCAAAATTTGTAAAATTATGTTAATATATAAGATGTACGTCACAACCTGAGACATTTTGGAAAGGATGGTTAAAAAATGGAAATTTGTTCTGAGCGGATGAGAATCGATCTTGTTAAATCTGATTCTTTTCAGAATCGGTTTAGACTAAAAATCTATCCCAGTGACAAGTTCATGGCAGCAAACCTAGAAAATCAAATGGGAGCTTTCAGTTTGAGCCCTAATAGTGTTAAGACTGATGTTGATATTATCTCTTTAATTGGAGAATTACTTGACTCAGTTCCTTCTAAAAACGGCACAAAAAAAATCTTCCCAGTTTTCGATGACAGCAGCAAAATCTTTGTCAATTTAAACAGTCCCATAATTCAGTATTCTTTCGAATATGAAGAACTGATGGAAATCGGCAAGCTTGAAAAAAACATTCTGGCCTTTGACCTGTCTTACAATAGTGGGGTTAATTCCCTTTCACTTTTGATTATAGAGGCTATTACACTTACAAGGGAAGTATTCAAATGGCAGGATTTATGGCTGAAATCGTTTGTTGAGTCCTAATTTTAGCTAATCAAAAGAAGGTGGAGAAACTTTTTCTCCACCTTTTTTCTAAATCGGTCAATTGGTTCCGGGTTTAAATTGACCGCCTAATTACATTCTTGCAAATAATAATGCAAAAACAATTACACCAATTACAATTCTATAAATCGCAAATACTTTAAAGCTACCTTTTTGTAGGTATTTAAGTAAGAATTTAATTACTAGCATTCCAACTATAAAGCTAGATAAAACGCCTATTATAAAAGACCAATCAAATGTAAAATTCTTCATTTCAAATAAAGCTGCTGCTGCAACTACTGGTGCAGATAATAAGAATGAGTATTTTGCTATTGCACCTCTTTTTATTCCCATTCCTCTACCAACTGTCATTGTAATACCAGATCTAGATACTCCTGGGAAAGCTGCTGCTATTGCTTGTGACATTGCTATCCATAAAGATTGCTTAAATGTTATGTCTTTAAAATCTGTTTTTGATTTTGCTCTTTTATCTACTACATAAAGTACAATACCCATTATAATTAATGCTGGTGCAATTAAAACCATTTTTGCAGTTAATTCATCTGTATTCATCATGTTTTGAATTCCACCAACTATTCCATCTGATATTTTATCAAATACTAAACATAGTATTCCTGTTGGAATTGTGGCAAATACAATATACCAGAACATTCTTCCTTCTGTAGTTCTTTTCTTTTTAGCAACTTGTTCATATCCACCTTTTATTAATTTAACCCAGTCTTTATAAAAGAACACTAAAATTGCAAGTAATGTTCCTATATGTAAAGCTACATCAAATGATGGTCCTATATCTTCCCAATTAAATATCCAAGGAAAGATATTTAAGTGTGCTGAACTTGATACTGGTAATAATTCTGTTAATCCTTGTACTATTCCTAATATTAATGCGTGTAATACTCCCATTTTTTATTCTCCTATCTTACTTTTAGGAAGTGTCCCCAAAAGTTTGTATATTTTTTTCTTTTGGAGACACTTCCCAAAAGTTTGCATATTTTAATTATTTAGTATTTTATAAACAATATTTTTAATATATTTAGCTGATGAAACTGGTGCAACTTTTCCTGGTATTGCTAAAGACCACTTATAATTTAAGTTATTCTGTTTAATATAATCTTGGTCAAATCCACCTGGTTTTGAAGCTAAATCTAATAAAAAGCAATTCGAATTAATTAGTTTCAGTTTTTCTTTATCCATAATAAGATGTGGTACTGTGTTTATTATAATATCAAAATCATTCGAGCTATCATCTAGTTTATTTATATTTAAAACATTATAACCTAATGTTTCCATCCATGCAAAATCTGCATCTTTTCTTGCTGCACAAGTAACTTTTGCATCTAATGCTTTTAATTTTTTTGCCATTACTTTTGCCACTCTACCAAAACCTAATATTAAAACATTACTTCCATGTAGATTAAAATTAGTATTTAGTATTATATCGCTTATTGCTCCTTCTGCTGTTGCTATTGTATTTAAAACAGTTAATTCTTCAAAATTCATTAAATCAATAATGTTTGTTTTATTTGTTATATAATTATTTATAATAGAATTATCACTTGGAATAGCTCCAGCAATAAATGTCTTACCATCTAATAATGTAATTAAATCATTTATTTTAACTTTTTCGCTAGAAAATGGCATATAAATATCAGTACCATTTTTGGTTAATGGTACTGAACTTATTACAATACTAGAATTTTGAATTGCTGATTTTAAATCTGTACAAATATTGATATTTGTCACATTCTCTAATTCTTTTGTATTTTCAAAACCACAACTATAAACTATATTTTCTTTTGCTAATTCTTTGGCTAAATAAATAATTCGCAAATCTCCGCCAATAATGGCAAAATTGTTTTTCATAAATATCACTCTTTCTATTTTATTATAAAAACTTCTATTATAATTTATATAATAAAAAATAGAATATATGATATTTTTTTCTTAAGATGTTATTCTTGTATTTCTCTATTTTCTTGTTGTTCTTCAATTTTTCTTGCTTTTCCAGATTGAGAACTACTACTAAAAAACGTCATATCGACATATCCAATTTGCCTTGTAATATCAAACATTTCCTCAAGATGTTTTTTAGCTTTTAGTTCCTTTTTGCTAAGTTTTTTAGGCTTTTCGTTATTTTCTGTTTCTTGATTTTGTTCATCTGAATTATCTTTTTCATTTTTATCTTTTTCTAATTCCTCTTCAGATAAATCCAAATTAAATGGTATTGTTAACTTGGCATAAATAGGTATAAAGATATTTTCTTTTTTGATTTTTTGTACAATTTTCTTAGGATTTAAGCTAATTGCCATATTTGCATATTGAATAGCTCTTTCCTTATCCCCTTTAATTAAATAAATTTTAGAAAGCTCATAATAACTATCTGGTGCAAGTTCATCATCATCAATTGTTTGCATAAATAGCTTTTCCGCTTCTTCTAATTCTTTATAAATTAAAGCAATTTCTGCTAAAGCATATTTACAGTTAAATACAAATGAATTTATATTAGCAGCTTTTTCATAATACTCTTTAGCACTTTTGAAATCATTTATCATTGTGTAAGCTATACCCAAACTATAATTAATATCAAAGTCATAAGGATTGAATTTTAAAGCTTCATGTAAAATATTTACAGCCTCTTTATACATTTCTTTTTCAACAAGCAAATCACTTAAAAGAACACTCGCCTCTTTGTAATCTGGCTTTTTGCTTAATAAACTTGTAAGCATTTGAGATGCTTCATCTTTTTTGTCTAAGTCAGTTAATAATGTAGCAACTTTATAATATGAATTATAATCTTGTTTATTTAAATCAATTGCTTGTACATATTCATCAATTGCTTTTCTTATGCCACCTTCTGATTCATATATATATGCTAATAGATAATGAGCTTTATATGAATCTGGCTTTTTTTCTATAAGATTTATTAAAATTTGTTTTGCTTTTTTATTATTTCCTAAGTTAAAGAAAAACCTTGCTTTTACAATATTAAGCTTTTCTGTAACTGAAAAATGTGCTTTTTCTAACAGTAATATAATTGCTGGTATAACTATACCTAATACATACATTATAATTTTAACTAGTATGTTTAATTGAATAGAATTAATTACTTCAATAAAACATAGTGCAATACCTATAGCTTGTAGCACTAAAAATATTATGTATGTTGTATCATTGTTTTTTATCATTTTAAAAAACATAAATACAAATAGTGCAAAAGATATTACTATAAAGATTAATTGTTCTACAACCATTTAAACAGCTCCTTTAATAATTCAGTAATATTTTATTGCAAAATTTGTATTTTGTCTACCTTTTTTAAGAAATTATAACAAAAAAGTAAAATATATTCTGTGAGTGGTCAAGTGGGGACCGTTCCACAGTTCTTAGAGATTTATCTCTTAGAACTGTGTGAATGGGGAGACCCGGGAAGAATATATTTTACTTTTTATAATACTATCTATAAAAAAGTGGTGGTCCATATGGCGGTCTTCCTGGAGGAGGTGGTGGTGGTGGCGGACCATAAGGTGGTCTATTACCTGGGAAGACTGGTCTATCATTTAATTCTCTAATTAGTAAGATTCTAATTAAATCACTTAAAACTTTATTAAATTGTCTATCTCCTCTATTTTCTTCTATAATCCCTCTTACTTCTTTTTTTGACTCCATTGTATAAGTTTTATCTCGTTTTGGTTCTATATTATACCTGTTTTCGATATACTTATTATCATTAAATTTGTTTTCATTATACCTATTTTCTTTTTTATTATCTGTTGTATATTTAAAATCAGTTTTTCGTTCTAACTTTTCATTTATTTCTTTTTTTAGAGCTTCGTAAGTTTTATTATAAGTTGTTTTATTTGTCATGTTGTTATCTAAAGATGTGTTACCTTTATCATTAACTGCTGTATTTACTCTGTTATCAACATTAACTTGAACCATGTCATTGCCTTCTATATTGATATATATATTATCAACCATCTTATCTATAGAATCTTTTGTTACTGGTTCAGTTATTTCTTGACAAGTCTTTTTAACCATTGGATACACTAGTTTGTAAATTTCAGGATAACATTCTTCTAAATCCATATTGGTTTGGCGATAATTAATTTCATTGTTTTCATATAAATTGTTATACATACTATTATAATCATACATATTACCGAGATTGACCTAATACATTTCTTATGTAATCATCATTTGATTGATTGTACATTTATAAACCTCCTTGCATATTTTTTATATAATATGCAAGATTGGAAATATAGTTACAAAAAAGATTATTAGTTTAACAATACCTTGGTGTCGTAACTTCCAGATCAAAAAACTAGATTGTAAACTAATAATCTTTTTTAATATTTATTTACTAATTCTTTAAATTGGTTACCTCTATCTGCAAAGTTTTTAAACATATCAAAACTTGCACTTGCAGGAGAAAATAACACTACATCTCCTTTATTAGCGTGTTTTTTAGCCAAATCTACAGTTTCTTGTAAAGTATTACACATATATATTGGCAATGTTTTTCCTTGTGCGTCTAATTCATTTTTTACCGCTTCAAATATTTTTCCAGATGTCTCACCTAATAGTATTAAACATCTAACTTTTTCAATAATAGGTTTTGCAATTGGTGTATAGTCTAAGTTTTTATCATATCCACCAGCTATTAATACTATATCTTCATCAAATGAATTTAGTCCTGCTATTGTTCTTGTTGGAGATGAACTAACAGAATCATTGTACCATTTGGCACCATTTATTTCTTTTATAAATTCCAGTCTATGTTCAACACTAGTAAATTCTTTTACTGCTTGAACGGCATCATCTTGTTTAACAAGCGTTGCTGTTGCAGCTAAAGCGGTTGCGATATTTTCAAAATTGTGATTTCCTCTTAATTTAACATCTTTTGTGTCTAGAATGTATTTTCTAATTCCATCTTTGCATTCTTTTATAATTCCATTATCTACAATGTAACCATTATCTAGTTTTTCTTTACTACTAAAATAAATAACTTTTCCTGGCGCTTCTTTACCACAAGCATTTGTTATTTCATTGTCATAATTTAATATTAAAATACCATTTTCATCTTGACTTTTAAATATGTTTTTCTTTGAGTCTATATATTCTTCATAATCTTTATGTATGTTTAAGTGATTTGGTGTGATATTTGTAATTACAGAAATATTAGGGCTTACACTCATTCCCATTAATTGAAAACTGCTTAATTCTAATACAACAATGTCGTCTTCTTTCATTTCTGGAAGCTTTGTAAATAAAGGTGTTCCAATATTTCCGCCAAGCCAAGCATTATACCCTGCTTTTTTTAATATTGAATAAATTAAGCTTGTTGTTGTTGTTTTACCATCACTTCCTGTAACTCCAATTACTTTACATGGGCACATTTCTATTAACATTTCTATTTCTGTTGTTACAATTGCACCTCTATCAGCTTCTTCAGCTAATTCCTTTGTTGTAGGCAAACAACTTGGAGAACGGAAAATTAAATTAAATCCTTTTAGCTTTTCTAAATAGTTTTTTCCTAATGAAAATTCAAATGAATAAGATGTTATTTTATCCATTATTTTTTTATCTATTTCTTCAATATTTCTTTGGTCAAATACTGTTACTTTTGCTTTTTGTTCATATAAATAGTCAAGAAGCGGAATATTACTAACTCCTAGCCCTATAACAGCTACTTTTCTAAACCTAATATAATTATTAAATTCCTCAAATTTTTGATTTTCCATATTAAATCTCAATCCTTCCCCAAAAGTATGTTATGCATCTTAAAGAATTTTGTTCTTGATATATATATCACAAAATAAAAAAAATTACAATTTTTTTTCACAATATTTTAAGTATATTTTGCTCATTTTATGTTCAAAATATTATTGCATAAAAAAAATATATATGGAGGTGTTTTTTATGTCAGAAAAAAACAAAAACAACAAAAATAACAAAAACAATAATAATAACAATAACAGAAATAATAACAATAATAATGAAAGACAAAATAATAATAACTGCAGATAATAAAAAACCGCTTGGCGCGGTTTTTTATTATTTATATTTTTCTCTTTTTACATAAGTTGTATGTAGCAAATCATGAGCCACATGGCTACCTGGTTTTTCTAAAAATTCTTTATAAATCTTTTTAACAACTGGGTTTTCATGTGATTTTCTAATCTTGCTTTTTTCATCTATTGAGTATAAACAATCTGCTCTAAGCTTTCTTATATCTTTATCAAGACGTTCTTTAGATTTTTTAATTGGTTGTCCTCCACCCATAATGCATCCACCTGGGCAAGCCATAATTTCTACAAATTGATAATCTGCTTTTCCAGATTTTATTTCTTCCATAATTTCTTGAGCATTAGCTAAACCACTTGCAGCAACAACCTTAATTTCCTTGTCTCCAATTTTTACAGTTGCTTTTTTAATTCCTTTTCCACCACGTACTTCTTTGAAGTCTATTTCTTCTAAGTCTTTTCCAGTTAAAGTATCTTGTGCTGTTCTTAATGCTGCTTCCATAACTCCACCTGTTGTTCCAAATATTGCAGCAGCTCCTGTTGCTTCTCCCATTGGATTATCAAATTCTGAATCTTCTAATTTAACAAAATCTATATTTCCTTGTTTTATCATTCTAGCTAATTCTCTTGTAGTAATTACTGCGTCTACATCATACATTCCATCATTTTGCATCTCTGTTCTTTGACGTTCAAATTTCTTTGCAATACATGGCATAACAGAAACAACAAATATTTTAGCTGGGTCAATTCCTTCCTTTTTAGCATAATATGTTTTTAATAAAGCTCCAAACATTTCATGTGGAGATTTACAGCTAGATACATGTGCAAGTTGATCTGGATAGTTCATTTCTATATATTTAACCCATCCAGGGCTACAAGATGTAATCATTGGTAGTGTTCCACCATTTTGTATTCTTTCAATTAATTCGTTTGCTTCTTCCATTATTGTAAAATCAGCACCAGTGTTTGTATCAAATACTTTATCAAAACCTAATTCTTTTAATGCTGTAACCATTTTACCTGTTACATTTGTACCAACTTCCATTCCAAATTCTTCACCTAAAGCAGCTCTTACAGCAGGTGCAGTTTGCGCAATTACATATACATCTTCATCTTTTAATTTTCTCCAAACTTCTCCTGTTGAATCTTTTTCATGTAAAGCTCCTGTTGGGCAGTTTTGAATACATTGACCACAGAAAGTACAATTTACATCATTTAAACTTTTATTATCTACAGTTGAAACACATGCTTCAAATCCTCTATTTATTGTTTCAATAGCACCAACTTTTTGTACTTTTTTACATGTTGCAACACATCTTCTACATAAAATACATTTATTAAAATCTCTAACAATTGATGGAGATTCATCGTCAATTTCGTGTTCAATTCTTTCTCCTTCAAATTCCAAGCCTGTAATATTGAATTTTTTAGCTATATCTTGTAATTCACAATTTCCAGATCTTACACATGTTAAACATTCTACTTTATGATTAGATATAATTAAATCTAATACTACTTTTCTTGCTTCTAATACATCTTTTGTATTAGTATGTACAACCATTCCTTCTTCAACTTTTTGAATGCAAGATGTTGCAAATCCACGTCTTCCTTCAATTTCAACAAGACATACTCTACAATCTCCAACTTCATTTATTTCTTTTAAAAAGCAAAGAGTTGGAATATCAATTCCTACAGTTCTTGCAGCTTCTAAAACAGTTGTTCCAGCTGGTACACTAACTTTTTTATTGTCAATTGTTAAATTAATTAATTTCTCTCCCATTTATTTATCTCTCCTCTTCATTATTATCTTTACCAAATAAAACTTGATTTCTAGACAAATCTTTAATCATTAAATCTCTACAAGTTAAATACGTTTTAGCATCTTCTGTATAATGTATAAAATCGCCATATGTTTCAAAATCGTCTATTATTAGCTGAGCATCTACCACAGATTCAATTTCTTTTTCTTTTATATGCATTAATAAATAATACCCTTCTTTATTCATTACAATATTTAATGTTGAATCTATTACATATTGTTCACCGTCTTCTTCTAATTCAATCCAACTATGTAAATATCTTACTTTATCAATGTTTTCATATGCATAACCTGTAACAACCTTATTATCAATTGAATAGAATTTTTTAAGAATTTCTGAACCTTTTATAGATAATCCATGGCAACGCTTTCTTCTGCCCTCTTTTCTTTTTAGCCTTATAATATAACTATGTATTAATTCATCTACATCTTCTTTTTCATTATTATCTTTTTCTTTTTGATAATTTTTATTGTTTAGATTTTCTTTATTAAATGAATCATTGCTATTGTTTGATATTTTTTCTAGTTCTTTTTTATTCAAAAAATCTACTATACTTGTAAATTCCATCTTGCCTTTTTGAGTTTCAATTATATACTTATTATTCTCTTTTTTGGCTGATTTAACAACCTCATTTCTATTAATATTTTCTAAAATAATGTCTTCAAATTTATTTAAATCCATATCTGTTATAGAATTAATATCATTTTTTATCATTGTATAATTAATAAACTCTTCTTCATATCCATAAATTGATTTTATTTGATTTTTTACAAGTTCAGCATCATAATGATAATACTTCAATAGATTATCTATTTTTTGATTTAATGACATAGATTCCATTTCTTTTGTTTTAAAAAACAAATCATAATTTCTATTAGTATTTCCTTTATCTTGTTTATTACTCATTTTTACCTCTTTTAAAATTTGACTGCCATTAGGGATAGGCTTTTTTGGCACTGCCATTTTGCCCCGTCCCTTTTGGCATTATCCAATAGCTTTAAATGGGCAACTAGCCAAGCATGTACCACATTCAATACATTTGCTTTGGTCAATTTCACGTTTTTCTCTAGCTTCACCTTTTATAGCATTTACTGGACATACTTTTTGACATAAACCGCATGCTTTACATTTTTCTGGGTCAATCATTATTTTTGATATTGCTTTACATTCTTTTGTTCTACAGTTTTTGTCTACTGCATGTTCTTCAAATTCATCTCTAAAGTATTTTAATGAACTTAGTACTGGATTTGGGGCTGTTTGTCCTAATCCGCACACACTAGATTTTATAATGTTATGACCTAGTTTTTCTAATTTGTCTATATCTTCTAAAGTACCTTTTCCGTTGCAAAGTTTTTCTAATATTTCTAGCATTCTTTTTGTACCAATTCTACAAGGATTACATTTTCCACAGCTTTCGCTTACTGTAAACTCTAAATAGAATTTTGATAAGTTTACCATACATTTTGTATCATCCATTATAATCATTCCGCCAGATCCCATCATTGAGCCTATTTCTTTTAATGATTCATAATCAATTGGTGTATCTAAGTATTTTGCTGGAATACATCCTCCAGATGGTCCACCTGTTTGTGCTGCTTTGAATTCTCTTTTATTTGGGATTCCTCCACCAATATCAAATACTATTTCTCTTAAAGTTGTTCCCATTGGTACTTCAACTAATCCAATATTGTTTACATTTCCACCTAATGCAAATACTTTTGTTCCTTTTGAGTTTTCTGTTCCAATTGATGAATACCAATCAGCACCATTTAAGATAATTCTTGTTATGTTTGCATATGTTTCAACATTATTAATAAGTGTTGGTTTACCCCATAATCCAGATACTGCTGGGAATGGTGGTTTTACTCTTGGTTGACCACGTTTTCCTTCTATTGATTCTAGTAATGCTGTTTCTTCTCCACAAACAAAAGCTCCTGCACCTAAACGTATTTCAATATCAAAATCAAAGCCTGTATCAAAAATGTTTTTACCTATTATTCCATATTCTTTTGCTTGGTCAATTGCAATTTGAAGTCTTTTTACTGCTATTGGATATTCTGCTCTTACATATATGTAACCTTTATTTGCTCCAATTGAATATGCTGCTATCATCATAGCTTCTATAACACTATGTGGATCACCCTCTAATAAACTTCTATCCATAAATGCTCCTGGGTCACCTTCATCAGCATTACATACTACATATTTTTGGTCTGCTTCACTTGCTTTTGTGAAAGCCCATTTCTTTCCTGTTGGGAAACCAGCACCACCACGACCTCTTAAACCAGATTTTGTTATTTCATCTATTACTTCGTCTTGTGTCATTGATGTTAATACTTTTTCTAAAGCTTTGTAACCATCAAATGCAATATATTCATCAATATCTTCTGGATTTATTACACCACAGTTCTTTAAAGCAATTCTTTTTTGCTTTTTGTAGAAGGTTAATTCATCTAAGTTTTGAACTTTCTTTCCATCTATATCTTTGCAAAGTAACCTTTGAACTACTTCTCCATTTATTATATGTTTTTCGATTATTTCTTCGCAATCTTCTGGCTTAACCATTGCATAAAATGTGTCTTCAGGTCTAATTATTACAATTGGCCCTTTTGCACATAAACCAAAACATCCAGTTTTTATAACACGAACATTTTCAATCTTTTTTTCTTTTAATATTTTTCTGAATGTTTCTAATATTTCAGGTGAATTAGATGATGTACATCCTGTACCTTGGCATACTAAAATATGCTTTTCTCTTGTGTCTAGCTTTGTGTTTACTCTTAAATCTAATTCTTTTCTTTTTTCTTCTCTTATTTTTTGAATTTCTTGTAAAGTTTTCATACTTTAATTCCTTTCTTAAAAATCTTTTTTTATTTAAACTCTTTGGTCGCTACCGCGGAATTACAAATCAATTATATATATTCTTTATAAATAGAAATTTTAAACCTATTCCAATTCATCTAATACTTGATCTAATAGTTTAACAGTAGCTTTACCATAAACTTTACCATTTACAGTAAATACAGGAGCTAATCCACATGCACCAACGCATCTTTGAGCTTCTATAGAGAACATGCCATCTTCTGTAGTTTCTCCTTCTCCTATTTTTAGTCTTTCTTGTAATCTATCCATTATTTTTTGTGCACCTTTAACATAGCATGCTGTTCCTAAACATACTGATATACTGTATTTTCCTTTTGGTTCTAGTGTAAATCTTGAATAGAATGTTACTACTCCATATACTTCTGCCATTGATATTCCTAAAAAGTTTGCTAGTTCTTCTTGAACATCTTTTGGACAATATCCATAATGGTCTTGAATTTCATTTAACATTTGAATTAAATTGTCTTTTATTGGCTCATATTTCTTAAATAATTCTTTTAAGAATTTGTCTTCGCATTTACATTTTTTCTCTTCCATACTTACTTAATTTCCTTTCATTTTTTTATTTTCTCTAACTATTATGTGGAATTTATTAGATTATGCTTTCTAATAAATTTACACAACTTTATCTTATAATTTTATACGAATTTTGTCAATTGTTTAGATGAATATTTTCATATGAAATTTATGCCAACTTTTGGGGACAAACTTTTGGGGACACCTACCAAAATTTAATTAATAATTACATATTTCGACATATTTTTTTCTATAAAAAATATATAATAAAAAATAAAGAGGTAATAATACAAATGAAAAGATATTGTAATTTATATAAAAATATTTGTAAAATTGAAAACATTGAAGATTCTTTTGATGAAGTATGTAGAAATACAAATAATAAAAACAAAGTAGCAAGATTTAAAGAATATAAATGTATTTATATTTCTAGAATACATAGTATTTTAGAAAACAGACAATATACACCTGGTCCTTATAATATTTTTACAATACATGACCCAAAAACAAGAAGAATTGTTAGTCAAAATATGCAAGATAAAGTAATTAATCATTTAGTTAGTAGATATATTCTTTATCCTGCTATTTTACCTTGTCTTTTAGATGTAAACGTAGCAAGCAGAAAAGATTTAGGTACCAGTGCTGGTGTAAAACTAGCACTAGAATTTAATAGAAAATGCACTGTAAAGTATAAAAAATATTATATTTTAAAGTGTGATATTAGTAAATTTTTTGCTAGTATTGACCATGAATTATTAATGCAAAAAGTAGAGAGAAGAATCAAAGACAAAGAAGCACTAAAAATAATTAAAGATATAATAAGTACAGAAAAAAATGGATTAAGTATTGGCGCTATGACAAGCCAAGTCCTTGCGATCTTCTTTTTAAATGATATGGATCATTTTATTAAAGAAGTGCTGAAAATAAAATATTATGTCAGATACCAAGATGATTTTTTATTATTTCATCCTTCAAAAAAATATTTAAAACATTGTTTAATTAAAATTCAAAATTTTTTACAAAACGAAAAACTGCAATTAAATGCCAAAACTAGAATTTATACTAATAACAACAATTTTCTTTTTTTGGGAAGAAATAAAAAAGGAAAATATATTAGATATAGAAATATAAAGCGCAAACTCAAGAAAAAATATCACTTATATAGGCAAAAACTAATACCTTTAAATAGCTTATTTACAAGTTATATTTGTTACAAAGGTCTTTGTGAAAGAGATTTTTATTTTATAAAAAGGTAGCATTTAAATATGCTACCTTAAAAATAGTGCTAAAATAATACTCCTTTTCGAGTTTTTAAACCTACTAACAAGTACATTTATCTATTTTTATTTTATAGTTAAAAAATACAAAACAATCCTTTTTTATCTCCTCCTGTTAGCTGGCAATATCTTTTAACTAAAGGACAGTGGTTTGTTTCTATATTATCTCTTATACAATTTATAATTGCATAACCACAGTGTATAGAAGCTACGGGGCGAACTCCATTCGTGTTGTTGTTGTTATTGTTGATGTTACCGTTGTTGTTCACATTCCTCACGTTGTTAGTGTTGCTGGTATTAGGAGAAGCAAGCCAATCAACCATGCCCTAATTTTGTTTATTTAAACTATTTATCCAACCTGTTGTATATTTAATTATATCATCCATTTTTTCTCCAAATTTAAAATACTTCTTTTTTGTTATAATCATTTTGTCATAACACATATTAAGCAAAAAATCTAATAATTTTATTTTTCCAAATATTTTTTCTACATAATCTTTTTTACTTTTTATATTACTTACGGTATTTGCTTCATAAGCTAGTTCTAAAACATCAAAACTTAAATTTCTTATTCTATTTTTATATTCAATATCTTTTTTAGGGAAATTATCTAATTCTTTATCTACTATAATTATAAGCTCGCGAATAAACTGAATTATTTTAAACCTTTCTTCTCTCATCAATTACATTTTCCATTTCTTGTAATATTTCTTTAAAATCGCTATCTTGAACACTTTCTACTAAAAAAGAATTAATATCATCTATTCTTCGCTTATAATTTATATATATTTTTGCTTTTTTATAGTTTTCTTCATAAGTGTTTAGGTTGTCAAACTCCATTATAGCATCTGTTTCATAATTATTTCTTCTATCCACAGTTAAATAATTTATTTTTTCTCTTTCAAGTCTAGCAAGTATTTTATTTAACGAATGTATTGGAAAACCACAACTTGAAGTATTTCCATCTACAACTATTAATTTGTAACCAAATAAATAAGAAATAATATAACTATCCCTACCATAAGCATGATAAAAACTACCAATTTTTACTAATAATACGTTTTTAGGATGAATAACTTTTATATTTTTTACTATATTTAATATCATTTTATATTATACCAAGGTTCCTTTCTAATTTATAAATAAAAATGATATATATTAACAACCCTATAAAAGCTATATCTCAGGCGGACACAAGGCCCGCCCGATTTAATGTTTTGCATATAATTCAACTTGTGATTTACTTTTTTCTTCTTAAAAATTATGTTATTTTATTTTCCAGATATTTCCATCTTTGTAGATGCCAGAATTTAGAGAAACTACGGGGCGAACTCCATACGTGTTGCTGCAGTTAATGCTGATGTTACCGCCGTAGTCCACACGCCTCACGTCGTTAGCGTTGCTGGTATTACGAGAAGCAAGCCAATAAAAATAACTTGTACTACTTGTGTATAAATAATCTGAGTTTTCATTTGCTAATCCTCTTAAGTAAAATAAATTATATGATGTTACAGAATCTGTGCTAGTTAATGCTCTATATCCACTTTGTCCACTTGTTTTTCCATTTATTTTATTAATTGCTGTATTTAATTCTTCTTGAGTTAATGCGTGTACTGTTGTTGCTGTTTCTTTTGAGTTTGGTACTTCATCTGTTGTTTTTGCTTTACTTGTTATAAATATTGAACCATTTGTTGTGTTAGTTGTTCCTGTTACTGGGTCACTATTTGTTATTGTTTTATATCCTCCATTATTTGCTGTTGGACTTGATGTATTTGCAGTAAATGGTATTGAAGTAAAGTTTTTAAGCATTCCTGCAGCTGCAAAACAATTTGGATACCCACTATTATTATAATCATATCCTGCATCTGCATATGTATCTCCATATAGTGTTCTAACTTGTGCTACAGTTCCCCACCAAGTTGAAGCTGCAGTACTTGCATTAGTGGTATAATGATAATAAACTTTAGCTGGCACACCTGTTGAAACTATTTTTGTTCCTGTGTATCCACCATTTCCATCTGGTGTTCCTGGGTCTAATATTCTCCATCCATTTGTTGAGCTAAATACATAGTCAGTGTACATATCT
>JAFRFO010000108.1 GCA_017434295.1 Clostridia bacterium | reverse complement strand
GCTTTTCCTAATAATGATAAATATTTTGTAATAGCAGCTGTTGTTGTTGTTTTTCCGTGGTCTACGTGACCAATTGTACCAATGTTAACATGTGGTTTTGTTCTTTCAAATTTTGCTTTTGCCATTTGAATTTTCCTCCTTTTAAAGCCTTCCGGCTGTTTATTTTTTAAAACTTAATAACGTTTTTACATAAGCACTTGCATTGTATAACATTTTTAACAAAATTGCAAGTGTTTTTTTTAATAATTTGCCTAACCTATTTTTAGGCACTGTAAATCGGAATAAAATTGCTATAATGTGCATTTTGGATTTGAATTGAAAGATGAAGGCGTACGTTGGTACGTCGAAGTTTTCAATTCAAAACAAAATGTGCAGGATAGTGATTTTAGTTCGATTTACTATTCAGCTTTTTTTCTAGAAGCTACTATAGCTTCATGAACTGATTTTGGAACTTCTTCATAGTGACTTGGTTCCATAGAGTATGAACCTCTACCTTGTGTTTTAGAACGTAAGTCTGTAGCATAACCAAACATTTCTGATAATGGAATAAATGCTCTAATTTCTTGCATTCCATCGTTTGCTTCCATACCTTCCATTCTACCACGTCTAGAGTTTACATCTCCTATAACGTCTCCCATGTATTCTTCTGGAACTGTTATTTCAACTTTCATAATTGGCTCTAAGATTACTGAATGAGCTTGTTTACATCCTTCTTTGAAGGCCATAGAAGCTGCAATCTTGAATGCCATTTCTGAAGAGTCAACTTCGTGGTAAGAACCATCAACTAATGCAACTTTGAAGTCTATAACTGGGTAACCAGCAAGTACACCTGTTTCAGCTGCTTCTCTCATACCTTGTTCAATAGGTTTGATATATTCTTTTGGAACAGCTCCACCAACGATTTTGCTTTCAAATTCAATTCCTTTACCTGGTTCTAATGGTTCCATTTCAAACCATACGTCACCGTATTGTCCTTTACCACCAGATTGACGGATAAATTTACCTTGAACTTTAACTTTATTTCTAATTGTTTCTTTGTAAGCAACTTGTGGTTTACCTACATTACATTCTACTTTGAATTCTCTTTTTAATCTATCAACGATAATGTCTAAGTGTAATTCACCCATACCTGCGATGATAGTTTGACCTGTTTCTTGATTTGTATAAGCTTTGAATGTTGGATCTTCTTCAGCTAATTTTCCTAATGCAATACCCATTTTTTCTTGAGCTGCTTTATCTTTTGGCTCAATAGCTATATCAATAACTGGTTCTGGGAATTCCATTGATTCAAGTATTATTGGGTGATCTGGATCACATAGAGTATTACCTGTTGTAACATCTTTTAATCCAACTGCAGCTGCAATATCACCTGCATAAACTTTATCAATATCTTCTCTGTGATTAGAGTGCATTTGTAGAATTCTTCCTATTCTTTCTTTTTTGTCTTTACTTGAGTTTAAAACTGTTGATCCAGATTCTAAAACTCCTGAATAAACTCTAAAGAAGCATAGTTTTCCAACAAATGGGTCTGTTGCAATTTTAAATGCTAATGCTGCAAATGGTTCTGAATCAGAAGTTTTAGCTTCTGTTTCTTGTCCATCTAATGTTTCACCTTTGATATGTGGTATATCTAATGGTGATGGCATAAAGTCAACAATTGCATTTAATAATTCTTGAACACCTTTGTTTTTATATGAAGAACCACATACAACTGGAACTAAAGCATTTGCTATTGTTCCTGCTCTTAATCCTTTTTTGATTTCTTCAACTGTAAGTTCTCCTCCATCAAGATATTTCATCATTAATTCTTCATCTTGCTCTGCAGCAGATTCAATCATTTTATCACGATATTCTTGAGCTAATGCTTTCATATCTTCTGGAATTTCTTGTTCTTCAATTTCTTTTCCTAAATCATCTTTATGAATAAATGCTTTCATTTGAATTAGGTCTACAATTCCTTGAAATTGATCTTCTGCTCCAATTGGTAATTGAATTGGAACTGGGTTTGCTTTTAATCTATTTTTTAATTGCTCTACGCAAAGCATAAAGTTTGCTCCAGTAATATCCATTTTATTTACATATACCATTCTTGGAACTTTGTATTTATCAGCTTGTCTCCATACTGTTTCTGTTTGTGGTTGAACTCCACCTTTTGCAGCTAAAACTGTAACTGCTCCATCAAGAACTCTTAAAGATCTTTGTACTTCTACTGTAAAGTCAACGTGACCTGGAGTATCAATAATGTTAATTCTATTATTATTCCAGAAACATGTTGTAGCAGCAGATGTAATTGTTATACCTCTTTCTTGTTCTTGAACCATCCAGTCCATTGTTGCTGCACCTTCGTGAACTTCTCCAATTTTATGTGTTTTTCCTGTATAGAATAATATTCTCTCTGTAGTTGTTGTTTTACCAGCATCTATGTGAGCCATTATTCCTATATTTCTTGTTCTTTCTAGTGGGTATGCTCTACCTGCCATTTATTATTTCCTCCTTTCGTTTAATACTTTAAACGATTTTATCTTTATTTTTTACTATTTTAAATACTAGAATTTGTAATGAGCAAATGCTTTGTTTGCTTCTGCCATTCTATGTGTATCTTCTTTCTTCTTGAATGCTCCACCATTTCCAGCTACTGCATCAATTAGTTCTCCGGCTAATTTTTCAGCCATTGTTTTTTCATGTCTTGTTCTAGCATATGTAACTAACCATCTTAAACCTAAAGTTTGTCTTCTTTCAGGTCTAATTTCTAATGGAACTTGATATGTAGCTCCACCAACTCTTCTTGCTTTAACTTCAAGAACTGGCATTACATTTTCTAAAGCTGCTTCAAAAACTTCTAAAGGATTTTTTCCTTCTTTTTCTTTTATGATGTCAAATGCATCATATACTATTTTTTGAGCAACTGATTTTTTACCATCTAACATGATGTTGTTTACTAACTTTGTAACAACTTTGCTATTGTATATTGGATCTGGTAATACATCTCTTTTTGCTATAAATCCTCTTCTTGGCACTATTCTTCCCTCCTTAAAAATTATTAATACTCTATATTAGAGTATTTCGGTACTCTGATAGGTTTTCCTATCCGCATAGCGCTTATAATCTATTTTAAATTTAAGTACCTTAAATTTGCGATAAAATAACAAGCACTATTAAATTAAATTTTTTACTAAGTATTCCTAACATTCTATTTAGGTCTCTTAGCTCCATATTTAGAACGCGCTTGCATTCTATCTTTAACACCTGCTGTATCTAATGTTCCTCTGATGATATGGTATCTAACACCTGGAAGGTCCTTAACCCTACCACCCCTAATTAATACAACACTGTGTTCTTGTAAGTTATGTCCTATACCTGGGATATAAGATGTAACTTCATAACCATTAGAAAGTCTTACCCTGGCTACTTTTCTTAAAGCAGAGTTTGGCTTTTTAGGTGTAACTGTTTTAACTACTGTACAAACCCCTCTTTTTTGTGGAGCTCTACTGTTTGTTAACTTTTTATTTTTAGAGTTCCATCCATGTTGAAGAGCTGGTGCAGTTGATTTTGTTACGCCTGTTTTTCTCCCTTTTCTAACTAATTGATTAATTGTTGGCACTTAAATTTCACCTCCTATTAGTATTTATAAAGTAATTACTTTTGTTTTTATTTAACAAAAATAATATAAACCGCTACGGAACTGCTAATTTGCAGTATTTTTCCATAACGGTTTATATTTTATCATGTTTTACTTAATAAGTCAAGTAAAAAACAATATTTTTTTACTGATTTTCTCTATATTTTTATTACTTTTTTATTTAATAAGTTTATCTTGTTAACGCAACCTGTTTTCTATTATTTGAAAATTCATTCTGTGCGTTTACATCTTTCTTTGTTTGTACAATATATTTTTTTCTCCAATTTGTATCCGCTAATTCTTCTGGACTTTCTGGAACTACTGTGACTTCTTCAACTTGTTCTTCTTTTGATTTTCTTTTAAAGATGGAATTTAATAATTTTCTAAACACAATTTGTTTTTCTTCTATTCCAATTACTTTAAATCCATTACGCATAGCTTGTTTTGCAAGCTTATTATAGAATTTCTTTTCTTTTTTATCAAGATATTTAACCTCTCCAAAATCAAAAACAGTATCATTATCATATTTATTTAAATCATTTAAAGTATATTTTAATTCTTTAAAACCTCTTTTTACAACATCAACAATAGTTACATTTTTGTCAAAACTATTATTAACAGTAATGATTATATCTAAATTATCACTTCTTTTTCTTTCTGGTTTTGACTTCTTATTTTTGGCAAATGAAAAATTCTTTAATCCTTCTGACTCTTTTGATTCATCCTCGTTAACTATTAAAAAATCATCTATTCTTTCTATTTCTTTTAATTTACTTACTTTACCAAACATAAAATCAATTTGTTCTACTACTTTTTGTTCTACTACTTTTTTGTTTTCTTCATTTCCACTATTAAATTTTAAGTTAAATCCAATTTTTTCTTGTTTTTTCTTTTCTTCTACCTTTTCTTCATTCTTTATATCTTGCGTAATATTTAGTTCATTAATACTAGGTCTTTCATTATTTTGAGCAATTAAATTATACTCCTCCATAAAATTCTCTAAATCTTGTTTTATTTTAGTATATTCTTCCTTTTTTATATCAATTGTTTTATTCTTTAATTCATTTTCTAGTCTTAATTGTTTTCTTTCCTCTTGTTTTGATTTTATTATTTTTTTTGTATTTTTTATCTTATTGTCCAATTCTTTTATCAAATTTTCTCTGCTAAGTCCATATTGTTCAATTTCTTTGTTTAATTCAGATAATTCTTGTAATTTAAGTCTATATTCAGCCATTATAAGTCTTTCTCTTTTTTTATAAGTCTTTTCTGATATTCTTTTTTTGCTTTTATCTCTTAAATTTTTTTCAATTTGTTTTTGAGCATTACTTTTAAATATAGCTTCCCATTGTTCCATAGTTTTATCTGGATTAGATACTATTTCTTTATGTAATTCGAATTTTCTTTGTTTGTCTTCTAATACTCTTTGTTCTCTTAAATTTTGCTTATAATTAGCAGTACATTGTAATTTTTGTCTGCTCATTTTTTGTTTATCAAGTTCATCAATCTTATCATTTAATAAATTAATATCATTATTAATATTTGATATTATATTGTTTTTCATAATAACCTCCATTCCGTCGCTTCGCTCGGCACAAAGTGCCATGAAAAATAGCGACATTTTTATTTCTTTATTTAGTTTCCATAACATGGTATAATATTCCCTAGAATATATAAATACACTACAGAACACGGAGGGG
>JAFRFO010000107.1 GCA_017434295.1 Clostridia bacterium | reverse complement strand
GTTTGAACTTCTGTTATATAGCATTAATGCTTCATCATCTTGCATATATGCTTTTAATCCTGTTTTTACTAATGTTGGGTTTGTTCCTTTTTTAAAACTAGGTATTGTTACATCTTCTGCCGCTTCTATATCATATCCTGCTGAATATTTTGTTTTTCTAACTGGTAAGTTGATACCATTTCCTTCAAATCCTTTTGCTATTTCAAATCCTCTTAATTTTTCCATTTAATTATTCCTCCTTTTATTTTCTATTACGATAGAATCTTGATCTATCATCATTATATATTGTTCTTTCCTCATCGTGTATATGTTCTTTAGTTTTTTCATCTCCATCTACACTTTTAATTCCCACTTTTTTCTCTTTATATTTTTCAAAGTGTTGATTTGCTTCTTCTGCCATTTTGTCTGTATTACGGTTTCCTTTATAAGATGCCTGTAAATTTCTTAATTCAATTGGTGTTCGTTTTACATTTGTTGTTTCTAATTGAGTTTCAACAGTTTCATTTTTCTCTCTTGTTTTACCTTTTCCATAATATGCTTTTAACTCACCATATTGACCATTTTCAACAGATAGATATTCTTCTTTTCCTTTTATTTTATATCTTGAACGAGTTTTATCGTCTTTTCTTGCTGTTTTATCTGCATCTATCTTTATTGCATCTCTATATGAATTATTTCCTGATATATGATCAATTTCTAACTTATCATTTATGGTTTTAGCTGTTCCGTCCTTCCTTATTGCTACAAATGAATATCTTGTATTATTTGTATTTCCATCTTTTTTATCAATTTCATTCAATTTTTCTGAATACACTATTGCTATTTTTGTGTATTCACTTGGATTTAAGCCAAGTGCTTGTCCAAGTGTTTTCTTATTGTCAACCTTTGTATTTATCTTCATTTCTTGTTTTGGGTTGACAATTTTTTTAGTTTCTTCTTCATCTAATTCTTGTTCTTTAGAATTCTCCTCTTTATCTTCTCTATTATCTTTATTTTCATCTTCTTGTTTATCTTCTATTTCTTGTGCTAAATCCATTTGAGACATATTCTTTATATCTTTTTCATCTATTCCAAGGGCTTTAGCAATTTCTTCTAGTTCGTTTCTTTCTACTTCTTGTAAATCTATCTCGCTTTCTTTTTCTCCTCTTAAGCTATTTAAACTATCTAACAAATCTGGATCATCTGTTAGTTCTTTATTAAGCATAAATTGGTGTATGCCATCTGATTTATTATCACCAGCCAAGAACTTAAAGTCTTCTGTATAATACTTTTCAATAATAACTATATTATCATTTTTATCTATTGTTTGTTCAGTTAGTAAAAATATTGCTTTTTTTGATTTATCTTCCTTATCTTTTATTTCAAGATTTCCTATATAATTAACATTTAATACTTTAAAATATTTTTGATGATCACTATCCAAATATTTTATTTGATTTTCTATTTCTTCCTCTCTTATATTTTTTAATTCTCTCATTTTATTAATAATTTCTTCTTGGCTTTTCATTTTCATAACTTCCTTTCTTTTAGAAAAAATTTAATATAAATGATTTTTCAAAAATTTTCTTTTATTATTTTTGTATATTCTTAACTATTTTTTATTTTTGTGGTTACATATAATCTTTCCAATATAGTCATAATCATTAACTTGGACTATTTCACACTTTACAAAAGTGTTTATTAGTTTTGTTTGATCATTTTTTGTATTTATTGGAATATAAATTAAGCCATCTATTTCTGGTACATCATTAATTGTTCTTCCTATTAAATATTTTCTATCAAATGAAATGCTCTCTATTAGTGTTTCATAGGTTTTTCCTACTTTTTGTTGCAATTTTTTATATGATATTTCTTGCTGTTTTGCCATCAATTTATTAAACCTTGACTTTTTTGTATTTCCATGAATTTGATTTGGCATTTTGGCTGCTGGCGTTCCTTCTTCCTTAGAATACATGAAAGCACCTAATTTGTCAAATTCTGCTTTTGTAATAAATTGTAATAATTCTTCAAACTGTTTTTCTGTTTCTCCAGGAAAACCAACAATTAGGCTTGTTCTAAGAATCACTTCTGGAATTTGCTTTCTAATTTTATCCAATAAGATTGTTATGTTTTCTTTGCTTGTTTTTCTATTCATTCTTTTTAATACTGTATTTGATATATGTTGAATTGGAATATCAAAATATTTTACTATTTTAGGGTTATTTTTAACTTCTTCTATTAATTCATCTGTTATTCCTTCAGGATATGAATACAAGAACCTAATCCATCTAATGCCTTTAATTTGGCTAATTTTATGTAATAATTCTGCTAATTTAGATTCACCATACAAATCCACTCCATATTTTGTTGTATCTTGTGCAATTACAATTATTTCTTCTATTCCTTTTTTAGCTAACATTTTTGCTTCTTTTATTATATCTTCTTCTTTTCTACTTACAAAAGCACCTCTAATATATGGAATTGCACAATATGTACAAAAATTTGAACAACCTTCTCCAATTTTTAAGTATGCAAATTTATCACCAGTTGTAACAACTCTATCTAAGAATTCGTCTAAATTAGGTAATGGGATTTGCTGCCATTGTTGATGTGTCTTTTTTGTAGTGATAGTGCCGCTTAAAGCAGATTCGATTTTGTCCCAAAAAGAAGTATATTCATCTATTTTTATGAATAAATCAACTTCTGGCAAGAGCTTTATTAAATCATCATAATACCTTTGAACTAAGCATCCCATAACTATTAATAATTTGCACTTTTCTTTTTTATATTCTGCCATTTCTAATATTGTGTTTATAGCTTCTTCTTTTGCACTTTCAATAAAACCACACGTATTTATTACTATTATTTCAGCTTCGCTAGGATCATTTACTATTTTATAATTGTGATTTTTGAAATTACCTATTGCTATTTCTGTATCTATAAGATTCTTGCTGCATCCGAAGCGATATAAATCCTACGTTCATTGCTACCTCCTTTGGAAAATTTGTGACTTAATTTGTATGGCTACAAATATGTTTTCTAGTTAATTCCATTAAATCAAGTTTTGTAAAACCTTCTACTTGTGTTTTAGCCCTATCTTCTTTCAAGCATTTTCTTAATAGTTCTTCTATTTTTTCTTTATCTCCGTCTCTTAACATATCAATATAGTCTATTATTATAATTCCACCAATATCTCTTAACCTTAGTTGTTTTGCTATTTCTATTGTAGCTTGCTCATTTACTTTATATGTAGTATCCACAAAGCTTCCGCCTTCTGTGAATTTACCAGTATTTACATCTATTGCTGTTAATGCTTCTGTTGACTCAATTGTGATAAACCCACCACATTTTAGCCATATCTTTGTTTTTTCTATCTTTGATATTTGTTTTTCTAAATTATAAACTTCTTCTAAATATTCTAAATTCTTTTTTTCAATTCTTATTTTTGAATATTCATTTTGACCTGATAATAAAGCTTTTATATCCCTAATTTCTTCATCATCATTTGAAACAATTCTAGCAATATTTTTATTTAAAAGGTCAGTTAATAGTTTTTCTAACACACTTTGACTTTTATACAATAATTTTGGTTTTCTTGTATTATCATTATTATAATTTGTTTCAATTTCTTTCCATAGCTTTTCAACAGATACAATATCCTCGATGATTTCTTGAGTTTTTCCTTCAGCTGATGTTCTAATTACTGCTCCATTTTCTGGAGAAAGATTTTCTCTAACTAATTTTATTAATCTTTGCTGTTCATCTTTATTTTCTATTTTTTGTGAAACTGTAACAATTGGTGTATTTGGCATTAAAGCTATATATTTACTTGGAATATTAATATGTGTTGATATTCTAGCTCCTTTAAGTTCACTACTATCCTTTTTTACTTGTACTAATAATGTTTGATTTGGTTTTAAATACTTTTTAATATTATAGCTTTTTATTTTTTGTTCTTCATTATTTATCTTTGTTTCATCTTGCTTTGGAAGCAAATCTTTAATATATATATAACTATTCTTTTCTGTTCCAATATCTACAAAAGCTGATTCCATCCCTTCTAAAATGTCTCTAACCACACCTTTAAAAATATTTCCTTCATTTTTATTTTCCATTTTATCTTCATTATAGTATTCAATAATTTTTTCATCTTGAATTAACATTATTTCTTTAGTTTTTTGTTTTTTTATTATAAATATTTCAAGCATATAATTATTTCCTTATTTATTATAAATTTGAGTTTTTATGGATTCTCATAAACCTTTTTTAATTGCAATTTTTATTAAATTTATTCATAGCAGAATCAATTCCATTATTTAATGCTTCAATAACTGCTTCTTTAGCCATTTCTATTCCTGGTTCAAGCATTTTGCTTTCTTCTTCTGATATACTACCTATAACGTAATTAATCATGTCATTTGGAAAATCCGGCTTTCCTATTCCCACTCTTATTCTAGGAAATTCTTCTGTTTGTAGCATATGTGTTACAGATTTCATTCCATTATGACTTCCAGCACTACCTTTTTTTCTGATTCTAATTTTTCCTTTATCTAAATCAATATCGTCATAAATAACTATTAAGTTGTCAAGACTGATTTTATAAAAATCAACAAATGCTTTAACTGCCTCCCCTGATAAATTCATATATGTTTGTGGTTTTACTAAAATAATCTTTTCTTCATTTATCATGCCTGTACCATACAAGCTATTAAATTTTGTTTTATTTACTTCTATATTCAATTCTTTAGAGATTTTATTAATAGTGCAAAATCCCATATTGTGCCTTGTTTTTGCATATTCTTCTTCTGGATTTCCTAATCCTACAATTAAATACATGTTT
The DNA here is from genome assembly GCA_017434295.1 of Clostridia bacterium. Lineage (GTDB taxonomy): Bacteria > Bacillota > Clostridia > TANB77 > CAG-508 > CAG-269. The sequence goes on along the minus strand of JAFRFO010000107.1, from coordinate 4,609 downwards.
TTCTCCTTTACTTCCTTATTATAACAAAAAGAACACTTTTTAGCAAGTGTTCTTTTATTTGAATTATTTTATCTTATTCTGCTGATTCTTCTGTTTCTGGAGCTTCATAAGCTTCTAAAATAGCTTTTTGAATCTTGTCTCTAGTCTCAGCGTTGATTGGATGAGCTATATCCTTGAATTCTCCGTTTGGAGTTTTTCTGCTTGGCATAGCTATAAATAATCCGTTTTGGCTTTCGATAACTTTTATATCGTGTACTGCGAATTCGTTATCGAATGTTACAGAAGCAACAGCTTTCATTCTGTTCTCTGAATTTACTTTTCTTAAACGTACGTCTGTGATTTGCATTGTTAGTGCACCTGCCTTCCTTAAGTTTTAATAATATTTTGTACATATTGGTTTAATCTTATGTACATTTATTATATTCTCCATAAAAAATCTTTTTCCTTCTTTTTTTTTACATTTTTTTACTTTATTTTTATGTGCCAAAAGGGCCGTGGAAAAATTGCCATTGGTGCCGGGTTCAGTTGGCAATTTTTCTGTAACTTTTCTTTATTTTTTTCATATAATATGTACAAAAAGCTTGAATTTTTACAATAATAATTGTATAATCAATCTGTTATAAAGGGGAGATTTAATATGCCTAATATAGATTTGTTAAATAAATATAGAAATATACATATGATAGGTATTGGAGGAGTAAGCATGAGTGGCATTGCTGCCATTCTAAAAAACTTTGGTTTTAACATTACAGGTTCTGATGCAACTGACTCTGAAACATTACACTCATTGCAAGAAAAAGGAATCAAAGTAACTGTTGGTCATAACTTAGAAGATATTGCTAATGCAGATGTTGTAGTATATTCTGCTGCTATAAAACAAGATGACCCTGAAATGCTTGAAGCAAAAAGATTGAATATCGAAACAATAGAAAGAGCTGATTTTCTTGGAATTATAACAAGATGTTTTAAAGATACAATATGTATTTCTGGAACACATGGTAAAACGACAACTACTTCTATGATTTCATTATGCTTTCTTGAAGCTTTAAAAGATCCTAGTATTCAAGTTGGTGCATTCTTAAAAGCAATCAATGGAAACTATAAGGTTGGAAATAGTGAACATTTTATTATAGAAGCCTGTGAATATGTTGAAAGCTTTTTAAAATTTAGTCCTAAAGCAGAAGTTGTTTTAAATATAGATAATGATCATTTAGATTATTTTAAAAATCTAGAAAACATCAAAAAAGCTTTTGTAAAATATGTTAAATTACTACCAGACAACGGTATTCTAGTTATAAATGGTGATGATGCAAATTGCCTTGATTTGCCTCAACACACTAAGGCAAAGTGCTATACATATGGAATTACAAATAAGAAAACAGACTTCTTTGCTGTAAACATTGCTTTTGATAGTGATGGTTTTGCAGAATTTGATGTTTACAATAATGATAACTTTTATGATAGAATAAAGTTACATGTTCCTGGAATGCATAATGTTTTAAATAGTTTGGCTTGTATTGCTTTATGTACAGCTTATGGAATAGATAAAGAATCTATAAAAACTGCTTTAGCCAAATTTACAGGGGCTTCAAGAAGATTCGAATATAAAGGTAAAGTTAATGGTGCAAGTGTTTATGATGATTATGGACATCATCCAACAGAAATAGTTGCAACTGCAAAATCTTTAATGAATAAAAAGTATAATAAATCTTGGGTTGTTTTTCAACCTCATACATATAGTAGAACAAAAAATTTATTAGATGATTTTGCAAAAGCCCTATTAAACTTTGATAATATCATTATTTTGGATATATATGCAGCACGTGAAAAAGACACTTTTGGTATTTCTTCTAAAGATTTAGCTGATAAAATATCATCTATTGGAAAAGATGCAAAATATATTCCTGATTTTAACGATTGTGTTACTTATTTAAAAGAAAATGTTCAACCTGGCGACATTGTTATGACTTTAGGTGCTGGAACAGTTACTGAAATTGGACCAATGTTAGTAGATTAAAAATTGCGGTCAGTTGGTTCCGGGTTTAAATTGACCGCGGAACCAACTGACCGTTTTAGGTTTCTCTCATTTGTTTTAGCATTATATCGCCAAAAACAGCATAACCTTCTATAGGGTTATTTACCAAAACATGAGTAACAGCCCCTATAAATTTACCATTTTGAATTATTGGTGAACCACTCATTCCTTGGATTATTCCCCCTGTTTTATTTATTAACTCTTCATCTGTAACTTTTATTTTCATACTTTTATTATCATAATTATTTTCAGGATATATTTTTTCTATTTCTATTTCATATTCTTTTGCCTTTCCTCCATCTAAACTGCATAAAATCTTAGCTTTTCCTTCTCTTATTTCTTCTCTTAAGGCTAAATCCATTTCTTTTGAGTAATCTATATTTATTGCAGATAAATCATCTACTATACCATATATTCCATATTTTGTATTTTTTGAAATACTTCCTATATTTTTTTGTCCATCAATAGTTCCTTGTATTTTTCCAGGATTTCCTACCTTTCCTTTTGCAATATTTAAAATTCTTGTAGTTATAAACTCTCCGCTTTCTATATTTAATAATTCTTCTGTATCTATATCTGTTATACCATGGCCTAATGCTCCAAATGATTTTGTATTTGGTTCGTAAAATGTAACTGTTCCTACCCCTGCTGCACTATCTCTTACCCATAATCCTAACTTATATTGATTACTACTCGTTTGTACTGGAGTTATGCTACATGTTGCAGTTTCGTTATCATGTAAATACTTTATTGATAAATCTTTTCCTTTTGACATATTTACAGCACTTATTAATTCTTCTGTTGATGATATTTTATTATTATCTACTTCAATTATTGTATCTCCTTCTTCTATGCCAGAATTCAAGTATGGTTTATGTTTTTTGTTATCTATCCCTTCTATTTCTGACATTCCAACAACTAGTATTCCACTTGTATATAGTTTAACTCCCGCAATTGTTCCAACAGGTATTACTTTTGTTCTTGGCAATACATCTACCTCCATGTTTTTAACAAAAATGTTATTAAATAAACTTACTTGCATAGTGTTTCTTCCTGGTTCTAATTTATTTGTATTATTTGCAGAGGTTTGAATTGTTTCTTCATTTTGTTTAATTTCAAATCCCATAAAGTTTTTAACTTTTATGTTTTCTCCTTCAAAAATTATTAGTTTATCTGGAATTTGTTCAATTGCTAAAACATATGAATATATAATAAATAATATTATTATAATAATGATTCTCTTCACTTTCTGCATTTTATAAATCCTCACATTAATTTATTAAAATCTCACATTTATTTATACTTTTTAATAAATGTTCTCTTTCTTTTTATTATTTCCATTAATATTTTGGGGTATACAAAAAGAGATGGAAAACTTTAAAAGTTTTCCATCTTTTGGTGAAACTTTTGGGAAGTGTCCCCAAAAGTTTGTTATCCATTTATTAATCTTTGAAGTGCAATTTGATCCTTCATGTTTATGCTTCCATCATCATTCATATCTGCTGCTTTCATTTGATTTTCATCTAATGTTATATTATAACCATTTATATATCTTTGCAACAAAGTTAAATCCTTCATGTTTACTGAACCATCCAAATTAACATCTCCCTTTAAAACTGTTTCTTCTGGTTCATCTGGTTCATCTGGTTCTTCAGGATACAATTCTTTTAGTAGCCTTTGAAGTGAAGTTACATCTTTCATATTAATTATGCCATCTTCATTTAAATCAGCAGCTTCATTTTGGTAATCATCAAAGTCTAACCAACCATTTAAATAGTTCTGTAAAGTAACCAAGTCATTTTCATCAACAATTCCATCTTTGTTTGTATCACCTTTTACAACTGGTGGTTGCTGTTCTTCTTCTTTTTGTTTAATTAATCTTTGTAGTGAAACTAAATCTTTCATATTGATAATTTTATCATCATTAATATCTGCAGCATTTTTTTGATAATCATCAAATGTTATTGTTTCATTTATATATTTTTGTAATAAGTCTAAATCTAATTGATTTATATTTCCATCAAAATTAATATCGCCTTTTGTGAATGTCCCCTCTGGAACTTCTGGCACTTCTGGATTTTCTTGTTCTTCCGTTTCTTTAATAGCTCTTTGTAACGTTGTCAAATCATGCATGTTTATAATACCATCACCATTCATATCTGCAGTTATTATTTGATTTTCATTTAACTCTATACCACCATTTATGTATTTTTGTAATAGTTCAATATCTTTATTAGTTAGTTTGCCATCATTATCAATATCTCCCAATAAAGATGGTGTATATGTTCCCTTATATGTATTAATTCTATTAGAAACACTTACTGTATTTGATAATATATATTTTGAATATCTTTCTCTACCTAATGCTGTGAAATATGCTTTTGCAACATTTTTATTAGCATTTTCTCTCATATATTTATAAATATTCCCATTATACTCATAATTTAAATTGTTATCAGTTTTTTCTGCATCAATATTAACATTTTTTGATTGATTTGTGATACTATCATAATTTGCAAAATATAATTTTGGATAATAATAATTTGTACCAGCATCATTATCCCCTTCTAAAGG
>JAFRFO010000106.1 GCA_017434295.1 Clostridia bacterium | reverse complement strand
GTAAAGAGTAGTTATTAATATTAAGAAATAAAAAAATTGTGTAAAAAAATACACAAAAGATTTAATGATGTTTAAAAACAAAAGAAATTAAGAGAAAGAGGTAGAAAAGATGAAAAATGTATTCAAAAAAGAGATAGGTATCACATTAATTGCTTTAATAGTTACAATTGTAGTTTTGCTTATATTAGCAGGTATTACAATTGCAAGTATAACTGGTAATAATGCTCCAATAGATAAAGCAGGACAAGCCAAAAATGAAACTGAAATTAATGCAGAAATAGAAGAGTTGCAACAAGTAATAAGTAAAGCTGGAAGCAAAAGCTTTATTCATGGAAATTTTTCAGGAAGTGCTGATGAAAGTAATATTAAAGCGGCTTTAACTAATCTTGTAAAGGATTCTAGTGAACTTAATGGGAGTGCTCCTTGGATAGTAACTGGAAAATCTGGTGCAAAGTATATAATTGATTCTAAAGGTGAAGTTTATTCTAATACAGTTCCAGCAGAAGTAACAGTACCGCAAGGATTTGTTGCTTCAAAAGCAAGTGGAGAGGATACGGTAGAAGGTGGATTAGTAATATATGAAGGGACAATACCAGTTACAAATGCAAATGTGGAAGAAGCAAGAAGAACAAGAAATCAATTTGTATGGGTTCCAGTAGCAGCAGAGGGGTTAACTTATGCAAAAGATACAACATATTCAAATACTTATGGTATATATCAATCATATTATAAAGATTATACAGACTGGGAAGATAATATAAAAACAGCAAATAGTGCAAGTTCAAGTTTAAGCATGGCAAAAAATGAAGAAAGTGTTGCAAAATACGGAGGTTTTTATATAGGAAGATATGAAGCAGGATACCCAGGAGTAGTAAAAACAGTAAGTGGAACACAAAAAATAGTGCCACTAGGAGAAGGAGATATAGTAGGAAAGAAAAATAGTTCAACAGCAACAGTAAATGGAGCAACAACAAATTTATTACCTCAAATGAAAAAAGGCTATGCACCATGGGAATTGGTAAGCCAAACAAATGCAAAACTAGCCTCAGAAAATTTATATAAAAATAGTTCAACAGTAACAAATGCAAGAAGCCAATTAATAGACAGCTATGCATGGGATACAACAGTAAATTGGTTAAAAAAAGCTGGAATAGTAACAGAATATGATAGTAGTCATCATATACAAAGCAATACTTATGGTAACTATTGGGACTCAAACTTTAGTTTTTCAAATGCATTATATGTAGCATATCCATATTATGTTGGAAAAACAGGTGTAGATAATACTTGGGATTGGGCAAATAGAAGTTATAAAGTAGGTTCACAAAATGTAAAATACGAAACTGAGAAAGAAGAATCAAAGCAAACAGATTATAAACAAAAATTAATAAAAGCAAGTTTATCTTTAGGAGCAACAGATAATACAAAAACAAATAATATATATGATTTAGCAGGAAATTTATGGGAATGGACAACAGAAGAAGGAACATGGGATGGAACAACAACAACACGCGCTGTCCGTCGTGGTGGCAGCTTCCGCTACGATGGCTCTGGCTATCCGGTTGTTTATCGCGTCGGTGACGATGGCCGGCGATACTTTCTACAACATTGGTTTCCGCGTCGTGCTTTATTTAGAATAAATTGTATATATGAAAGATTATGCCAAGATTTATTGATCTTGGCATTTTTTTGTATGACGGGCATATCGATGCTCTATGGTGAAAGTCCATCGAGACGTAGTTACCGACGAACTCTAGAGTGACTTGCAAGTTTCACATCGTGAGATGTGGGAAAGAAGAAGCAATAGCGAAATCGTAGCCTGACGGACAGAAACCTGATACTAAGGCGTATTAAGCGGATAAGTTGTCAAACAACAATGAAGTCCAAAAGGTAACCGTAACCTTAATGCGTAAATCAGGCAGGTAGACGAGGAAAGAGTATTGGTTTATCCCGTGAGGTCTCATAGGCAGAGAAATCTGTAGTAACAACGAACTATGAGAAGTCAGCAGACGCCATAGTACTGAACAAATTCAGGAAGGGCTGAACAATTCAAAGCGTCAAATTAAAATGTATGTTTCAAATAATAGCCTGACAAGATGTGAAACCAAAGCGTATTTGAGGGAAAACATCACAACATATGGTAATTTATTTGAAAGCGGAAAGGAGAGGAGACGAAATATGTCAGAAATGCTTGAAAAGATACTTAGTGATAATAACATAGAGACTGCATACAAAAGAGTATATGCTAACAAAGGAGCAGGAGGTATTGATGGAGTCACAATCAATGAACTAGAAGAATACATGAAAGAACATTGGGAAAGTATTAAAGAAGAAATCCGAGAAAGGAAATATAAACCACAACCAGTATTAAGGGTAGAAATACCTAAGCCAAATGGCGGAGTGCGAAAGCTTGGAATTCCAACTGTAATAGACAGAGTGATAGAACAAGCAATAACTCAAGTACTAACTCCAATATTTGAGCCGATATTCAGTGAAAACAGTTATGGATTTAGACCTAATAGAAGATGTGAGCAAGCGATTATTAAACTACTAGAATATTTTAATGATGGATATGTATGGATAGTGGATATTGACTTAGAGAAATTCTTTGACAACGTACCACAAGACAAGTTAATGAGCTATGTAGGAAAAATAATCCACGACGGAGACACAGAAAGTCTAATTAGAAAATACCTTAAAGCAGGAGTTATGAATAAAGGTAGATACGAAACAACAGAAATAGGAACACCACAAGGAGGAAATCTATCACCATTGTTAAGTAATGTAATGTTAAATGAATTAGATAAAGAACTTGAAAGTAGAGGACAACGCTTTACACGATACGCAGATGATGTAGTGATTGTGTTAAAAAGTAAAGCAGCTGCAACAAGAGTAATGTATTCTATAACAAACTGGATAGAAAAGAAACTTGGACTAAAAGTAAATGCAACAAAAACGAAAATAACACCACCAAGTAAGCTTAAATATCTTGGATTTGGATTTTGGAAAGATAAAGGTACATGGAAAGCACGACCACATCAAGACTCTGTAATGAAATTCAAGAGAAAACTTAAAGCACTATGCAAGAGAAACTGGAGTATAGACCTAACATACAGAATAAAGAAGATAAATGAAGTTATAAGAGGTTGGGTAAATTATTTTCGTATAGGCTCAATGAAAACGATATTACAGAAAATAGATGAACACTTAAGGACAATGATAAGAGTAATAATATGGAAACAGTGGAAAGTACCTAAGAAAAGGTTGTGGGGACTAAAGAAACTCGGAGTTGAAAATTGGCTTGCACATAAAGTTGCGTATTGGGGAGACTGCTATCAAAAGGTGGCAACCAAATCAATAGTAACAAGAGCAATTTCTAAAGAAATACTGACTAAGCGAGGCTTAATCAGTATTTCAGACTACTATCAAAAGGTAGCACATATTTAATTTTGAATTGAACCGCCGTATGCCGAACGGCACGTACGGTGGTGTGAGAGGGAAAATTAAATTTTCCCTACTCGATTATTAATTTCTTGTCCTAAAAATGGGGCAATTCACATTTGTTGAATTTTGTTAATGAAAAGAAGTTGAAATTATTATTAAATTATGTTAATATAGTTTTAACTTTTAAAATCTTTATTATTTAAAAATCTAGTGTTTAAAATCTATAAAAATTAAATTATGCTATTGTTTTTTCAATAAAAATATTGTATATTAAATATAGAAATAAAGATGGAGGAAACTTAAAACATGAGTGATAAAATTTATTCTATAGAAGAAATAAAAAAAATTTTAAACAATACACTAAAAAATGAACCTGTTTATAAAGTAATATTATTTGGTTCTTATGCTAAAAAACAAGCCAGTAAGAAAAGTGATATTGATTTATTGATAGATACAAAATCAGAATTAAAAGGATTTGCATTAATAAGGTTAATTTGTTTATTAAAGGAAAGTTTTCAAAAAGAAATTGACGGTTTCGAAAAATATGAGATAATAAAAAATTCAAAAATAGATAAAGAAATTAAGAGTACAGGGGTGGTAGTATATGAAAAGTAAAGAATATATGTCAATAAAAAAGATGATTGATTATATTGATAAAGCATTGAGGTATACAGAAAAGTGTAATTTTGAAACTTTTTCTACTAACGAAGAAAAAATAGATGCTACTATTTTTGCATTAAGTCAAATAGGAGAGTTAGTTAAAAATATAGATAAAAAAACTATGGAAAAATATTCTAATATTGAATGGGTTATTATTAAAAATTTAAGAAACAAAATTATACATGATTATGAAGGAATTAACTTGAATATAATTTGGGATATTATTACAAATGATATTTTAGATTTAAAAATAAATTTAGAAGATATATTAAAGAGTGAGAGTGGTGGGGAATAAAATTGAATATTCTTGCTACCAAATGGAATTAAGTTTCATTTGGTAGTTTTTTTATTGCAAAAAACACACATATAAAGTATAATCTAAAAAAATACGCAAAAAATAAAGTAGTAGGAGGAAAAGTATGAAAGCATTAGTTACAGGAGCGTCATCAGGAATAGGGAGAGACATAGCAAGAGAACTTGCAAAAAGGAACATAGATTTAATAATAGTATCAAGAGATGAAGAAAAGTTAAACGAAGTAAAAAACAGTATTAGCAATGTAGAAATAGAAGTAATTGCAAAAGACTTATCAAATGCTGAAAACTGCAAAGAATTATATGAACAAGTAAAAGACAAGCACATTGATATATTAATCAATAATGCGGGTTTTGGTGTGTTTGGAAAATTTACAGAAAGCTCATTAGAAAAAGAAATAAATATGGTAAACACAAATGTTGTTGCAATGCACATTTTAACTAAATTATTTTTGCAAGATATGAAAAACCAAAACAAAGGACACATTTTAAATGTTGCATCAATTGCAGGATTTATGCCAGGTCCATTAATGGCATCATATTATGCATCAAAAGCTTATGTAGTAAGACTTACACAAGCTTTAAAAGAAGAATTAAACAAAGAAAAATCAAATGTAAAACTAAGTGTATTATGCCCAGGACCAGTTGCAACCAATTTTAATAATGTAGCAAATGTAAAATTCAGTGCAAAACCACTTTCTAGTGAATATGTTGCAAAATATACAGTTGATAAATTATTAAAAGGAAAATTTTATATAGTGCCGGGTGCTTCAATTAAAGCAGTAAGATTTTTTGCAAAAATAATTCCAGATAATTTAATGGCAAAAATGGCATACAAAGCTCAAAAAAAGAAGAGTGATGTTACAATTCACAGCTAAAAATTAACTAAAAACTATAATATATTAATTTAGAAAACTGCGCAGCGCTCAAAAAATAAAAAAATTTTTCAAAAAAATACCAAAAAACCTATACAAAAATAAAAAAGTAATGATATAATGACTAAGATAAAATAAAACCTTAAAAATTTGGAGGAAGTACAAATGGGAAACATTCATTTATTAGATGAATT
>JAFRFO010000105.1 GCA_017434295.1 Clostridia bacterium | reverse complement strand
TGGTGTGCCCAGAGGGACTCGAACCCCCATCGGTCGCTTAGGAGGCGACTGCTCTATCCTGCTGAGCTATGCGCACATTTTTTAAAGTATTTATATTATAACATATTTTATAAAATTTTCAACTATTGAAAAAATGTTTATTAAATGTTATAATAATTATGTATACAACACGTTGTATATCAATTTTTCGCTTTTTGCGGAAAGTAGTCCCAATTGACTTAAAATAACTTAACTAAATGGAGGGGTTTTGTAATGAAAAAAATTTTTGTGGCAGCTGATTTCTATTTTTTTATTCCTATTTTAATGCTTTATCTGATCTTTTCAAGTGATGGAGGAAATGTTGAAATAGGCATTACAACTATGCTGATTTCTGTTTTTGCCTTAATAGGATTAATTCTTTTTTATGAAGATTTTTCCACAAAAACAGAAATAAAAAATCACAGTAAGCTATGCAATTTATTATTAGTCTTTGAAGATATACTTTACATAGTTTTCTTCATTGGCTTATTCAATAGCTTGGGGATTTCTTTCATTCCAAGAATAGGCAGATGAATTTCATCTGCCTATTTTTTGGATCTACCCTTCAACAACTTTAACCATTGCTTCTTTTAATTTGTTTAATTTTTCTTCTGCATCTTCATTTGATGTTCCTTTAATTCCCATATAAAGCTTAATTTTAGGTTCTGTACCAGAAGGTCTTACACAGCACCATGCGTTATCTTCTAATTCATAATATAAAACATTTGATTTTGGAAGTCCAGATGTTGATGTTGCTCCTGTTGTCATATCTTTTACAAAGTCTTTTTCAATATCTTTAAAGGTTAATACCTTGTAGTCTCCAATTTTTTCAATATCTTTATTACGTGTAGTTGTCATCATGTTTTTGATTTCTTCTGCACCTTGTGCTCCTTCTTTTACAATTGATACTTGTGTTTCTTTGTAATATCCATATTTTTTATAAATGTTTTGCATTTGCTCCCATAAGGTTAATCCATGTTCATTATAATATGCTGCCGCTTCGCAAAGTGCCATTACTGCTGCGATTCCGTCTTTATCTCTTGCATAGTCGCCAATTAAGCAACCATAGCTTTCTTCAAATCCAAATACATAAGTTTTGTCTTTATTTTCTTCTGCTGTTTTCATTACTTTGCCTATATTTTTAAATCCTGTTAAAACTTCTATTAATTCTAAGTTGTATTCTTTTGCAATTGCATCAGCTAAATTTGATGATACTATTGTTTTTATTAACATACCATCACTTGGTAAAATTCCTTTTTCTTTCATTTGAGAAATTCTATACTCTGCGATTAACAATGCAGACATATTTCCTGTGTATGTTACATATTCGCCTGTTGCTGGGTCTTTTGAGAATATTCCAAGTCTATCTGCATCTGGGTCTGTTGCTAATACTACATCTGCATTAACTTTTTTAGCTAATTCTAATGCTAATTTGAATGCTTTTGGATCTTCTGGATTTGGATAATCTACTGTTGGGAAGTTTCCATCTGGATCTTTTTGTTCTGGTACTACATATATATTTTCAAATCCTATTTCCTTGAATAGTCTTTCTGCAACTGTATTTCCTGTTCCATGTAATGGTGTATAAACTATGCTCAAATTTTTTCCTTGTTTTTGTAATATTTCTGGATTTAATATTGATTTTTTTAGTGTTTCAATATATTTGTCATCCATTTCTTTTCCAATTATTGTTAGTAAACCTTTTTGTTTTGCTTCTTCTTCAGATATTTCTTTTATTTCTTTAAAGCTTTCTATTGCTCTTACTTTTGATGTTATATCTTTATCTACTGGTGGAACTATTTGTGCTCCGTCATCCCAATAAACTTTGTAACCATTATATTTTGGTGGATTATGGCTTGCTGTAATCATTACACCAGCTGTGCATCCTAATTCTCTTACTGCAAATGATAATTCTGGAACTGGTCTTAGGTTTTCAAATAAATATGCTTTTATTCCATTTGCTGCTAAAATTAGTGCTGTTTGTAAGCTGAATTCTTTTGACATTTTTCTAGAGTCATAGCTTATTGCTACACCTTTATCTTGAACACCTTGTTCTACAATATAGTTTGCTAAACCTTGTGTTGCTTTCCCTACTGTATATTTATTCATTCTGTTTGTTCCAGCTCCTATAACTCCACGAAGCCCTGCTGTTCCGAATTCTAATTCTTTATAAAATCTGTCTTCTATTTCTTTTTCATCATCTTTTATTGCTAAAAGCTCTTGTTTTGTTTCTTCATCAAATTCATCACTTTCTAACCATTTTTTGTATTCTTCTAAATAATTCATATAATCATTCCTTTCTTTTTTGGTATGTTATTAATATATATCATTTTTATTAAAAATACAATAGAATAATAAAATTAAAAAACCAAATAATATATTTGGTTTTTTAATTTAATCTAATCCATGAAACGCTTCATATAGTTTTCTTGCAGTTTTTGGGCAATCTACTCCTACATCATCTGAATTTTTAACAGGTGCAAATTCTTCTTCTCTTTTTACTCTTAAAACTGCCATATTATCTGCTTCTCCAAAAGCGTCAAATAAGAATGCTTCGAATTTATATGCATTTGGTGATGTTGGTTCTACTAAATTACCATCTTTATCTATATATTTTGCTTTTTTATAAGCTATATGATATGGTAATGGATTTGCTCCCATTTTTTCTATTGCAGCTAAACTAAATAAGTTGCATAAGATGTGTGATTCTCCAAATAGTAATTCTCCATTTTCATCAACTGCTTCTGCCATTTCTTCTGATATTTCTGAATATTCTACAACATAAGGTTTTCCGTTTTTTTTGCAAAATACTCCAACTTTTTCATGTGGATTTGCTTTAACAATTGACTTTCCTGCTATTGATGCATTTTTTTCTATTGCTATTCCCATTAATACTGGGTCAACCATTTTAACTAAGCAGTTGTCTACTCCACCAATAAATACCCATTCAACACCTAATTCTTTCATTTTTGCTGTCATTTTGTTTTTTATTAGTGCTTCATATATTCCACCATGCCCATCAGCAGCTTCTTTAACTAGACCATCTTCTCCAATTAATATTTTTCCCTCTGTATCTACCATTGGTAATTGACCTTGTTTAAAGAAGAATAGATTTTTATCTTTATGATATCCAAAGAATCTATTTTTTTCGAAAAATCTAACTGTTTCATCATTGTTTTCTTTACTTGTCATTATAAACCATGGAACTGTTACATCATATTTTTTTGCTTCATCTTTTATTCCATCAGCTAATAATTCAAATAATGATTTGTGTGAGTCTAAGCCTATGTCATAAGTGCCTTTTGGTCCAGAATGACCTAGTCTTGTTCCTTGTCCACCGGCCATTGTAACTACAGCAAGTTTACCTGCTTTAATAGCTTCTTTCCCTATGGCTGAATATCTTTTATAATCATCATATAATTTGAATTTATCTAAGTATTCTATTGGTTCAATTACATCTTCTGTAGTTTTTTCTTCTTTTTTTGATTTTTCGTATAAACTATTTATTAGTTCATAATTTATATTTGATAATTGTTCTAATAATTCTTTCTTTTTTGTTTCATCAAGTGTTTCATAATGATTTAATAGATGCTCTTGACCATATTTTTTTAATTCATATTTTATTTCTTCTATATTTTTTTGCATAAAAATCGCTTCCTTTCTTTAATGTATTTTTAATAATATAACATTTTTTTATATTAGTCAAGAAAAATTTATATCTATTTTTTATGGAAGCTTTTTATTTTTTTTATTCTGATTTTGTTGTTATTATATTACTGTGTTCCGTAATGATTTTTGGCATTTTATTACCTATTTCTTCTAAATTATAACAATCTATTATTTCTAAATTATTTATTTGTTTTATTTGTTGTATATTTTTGTTTACTTTATTAATATAATTTTCATTTCCTTTTATAAATACTACTGCATTGTTTTTATTTATTAATTCTTTATATTTATTTTCATCTTCATCTTTCCAATTTATATTTAATACTCTATTTTTTATATTATTATCTATATTTACTTTTTCTATTAATGTGTTTATTGTTTGCTCTAAATTATTTTCTGTGAAAACATATACATTTTTGTTTTCATTAAATTTTTTATTTATATATGGAAGCATTATCATTTCTAAATGATAATCACTAGCGAAAAACACGCATGAGTTTTCTTTATTTTCCACGATATAAAACCTTCCTTTCACTTTTGTATCTTAGTAATTTTCTTTTGATGACTTCCAAATTTTACCATTTCATTACAAATATGTCAATAATATTTCAAATAAATTCATCGTGTTTTTTCGACATTTGGCAATTGTTCCATTTTTTTTATAAATATGTATAAATTTTTCATTTTTGCTAATAATTAAATTAAAAGAAATTTTTGAGAATTGCTCCAATTGGTTCCGAGTTTAAATCGGTCAGTTGGTTCCGGGTTTAAATTGACAGATTCTCAAAACGGTCAATTAGTTCCGGTCAATTAGTTCCGGGTTTAATTTGACCGCTTTTCAAAACAGAAAGGTTGATTTATTATGAAAAATAATTCTAAATTAAAAATGATTTTTATTTTAACTATTCTATTATTTTTGTATACAACAATTTGTGCTTTTACTTATGCCCAAAATGTATCGAATAATATTTCAAATAGTGTTTTTAGGCTTCATGTTATTGCAAATAGTAATAGTGATGAAGATCAAAATTTAAAATATAAAGTTAGAGATAGATTAATCCAATATATGAATTCTATGCTTTCTTCTACTTCTACAAAACAAGATGCTATTAATATTGCTAATTCTCATTTAGAAGAATTTAAACAAGTTGCTTTAAAGGTTGTTCAAGAAGAAGGCTTTGAATATGATGTTAAAGTTAGTGTAGGTAATTTTGAATTTCCTACAAAAGAATATGGTGACATTACTCTACCTGCTGGTTACTACGATGCTTTAAAGGTTGAAATTGGACAAGCTGAAGGTAAAAACTGGTGGTTTGTAATGTTCCCTCCTTTGTGTTTTGTTGATGTAACTTCTGGTGTTGTTCCAGAAAAATCAAAAAGTGAATTAAAAAATAATTTATCTGATGAAGAATTTGCTTTAGTTTCTAATAATAAAAACAATGGCATTCTATTTAAGTTTAAAATATTAGAATTCTTTAATAATAATGGTTTTATTACTGCTAAAAAATAAAATATAAATTATATGTTACAATGCACAACTAAAAATTAGATAAAAACTATAAATAAATATTGATATTTTAAATTTATTATGTTATATTATATTAAGTTTAGAGTGTTTTTAAAACACTCTTATTTTAACGTTAATAATTTTCGTATATAAATGGGGGTATTCTCTTGGAAAAAATAGTAATAAAAGGTCCTACTCGCCTAACTGGTGAAGTGACTATTAATGGAGCAAAAAATGCTGCAGTTGCGATTTTACCAGCAACTCTTTTAATTGATGGTGTTTGTACTATTGAAAATGTTCCAAATATTAGTGATATAAACATTACATGTAAAATATTAGAAGGATTAGGAGCAAAAATTAATTGGATAGATAAACATACAATAACTGTTGATTGTAGGAATTTAACAACAACAAAAGCGCCTTTAGATTTAACAAGTAAATTTAGAGCGTCTTATTACATAATTGGTGCAATGCTTAGCCGTATGGGTGAAATAGAAGTTGGTATGCCAGGTGGTTGTAAGCTTGGTGCAAGGCCAATCGACCAACACATAAAAGGATTTGAAGCTTTAGGTGCTGAAGTAACTGTTGGAAAAGGTATAATTCATGCAAAGGCTAGTAAATTGATAGGAAATTCAGTATATATGGATATTGTATCTGTTGGAGCTACTATTAATGTTATGCTATCAAGCGTTTTAGCTGAAGGTACAACTGTTATTGATAATGCTGCCAAAGAGCCTCATATTGTTGATGTTGCTAACTTTTTAAATACAATGGGTGCTGACATTAGAGGTGCTGGAACTGATATGATAAAAATTAATGGTGTTAAAAAACTTGAAGGAAATGCCACATATAGTGTTGTTCCAGACCAAATCGAAGCTGGTACTTTTATGCTTGCAGCAGTTGCTACTAAAGGTGATTTATTAATAAAAAATTGTATAACTAAGCACTTAGAATCAATTACAGCTAAAATTGTTGAAGTTGGTGGAGAGGTTGAAGATTATGGAGATAGCTTAAGAGTTTATTGTAATCAAAGGCCTAAAAAAGCAAATATAAAAACTTTACCATACCCTGGATTTCCAACAGATTTACAACCTCAAATGGGTGTAGTTCTTTCGTTAGCTAATGGAACAAGTACAATTAATGAAAGTATTTGGGAATCTAGATTTCAATATACTGATGAATTAAATAAAATGGGTGCAAAGATTACGGCACAAGGTAAATCAGCTTTTTTTGAAGGTGTAGAAAAATTGTATGGTGCTCCTGTTTATTCAACTGATTTAAGAGCTGGAGCAGCTTTAATTATTGCTGGAGTTTCAGCTGAAGGTACAACTGAAATTTTTAACCTTGAGCATATTGATAGAGGTTATGAAGATATTGAAGCTAGATTTAGAGCTCTTGGTGCAAATATTGAAAGAGTAAAATTTTAATACTGCCAAGGGGACGGGATTTTCTGGCACTGCCATTATCTCCGTCCCTTTTGACATTGGAAAGGTACATATGATGTTTAATTTTTGTAGTTTATATAGTGGTAGCAGTGGAAATAGCTTATTTGTTGAAACTGAACATACAAAACTTTTAATTGATGCTGGTGTTAGTTCAAAAAAAATCGAAACTGCTTTAGATAATTTGCAAGTTGACCCTACCTCTATTGATGGAATACTAATTACTCATGAACATTCTGATCATGTTAAGGGTTTGGGCACATTTGCTAAAAAGTTCAATGTTCCGGTTTTTGTTAATAATAAAACTTTAGATAGTATGCCAGAGCAAAAGGATAAATTACGTCAAAACGTAATTAATAATTTTGTTGTTGGAGAAAGTTTCGAAATAAAGGATTTAAAAATAAAGTCTTTTAAAATACCTCATGATGCAGCAGACCCTTGTGGCTTTTTAATTAGCAAAAATGATAAATCTATTGGGGTTGCTACTGATATTGGTCATATGACAAATACTATTTTAAAAAGCCTAGAACCTAGTGATTTTGTTTTAATTGAATCAAATTATGAACCAGAAATCTTAAAATATTCATCTTATCCATTTAGTTTAAAGACTAGGATTTCGGGTCCAAATGGTCATTTACCTAATGAAGATGCTGGAAAAGCAATATCATGTTTATTAAAAAATAATTTAAAAAAAGCTATGCTTGGTCATTTAAGTAAAGAAAATAATTTTCCTGAACTTGCATACAAAACTGTTGTTGAAGAACTAATGGCTAATAATTATAATGAAAATTCTTTGAGTTTAAGTGTTGCAAGTAGAGATGTTCCTGGAAATATTATAGAAATATAAATAATTGATTGCTAAATATATATTTTTCTATGCAATTCATACTAGACCTTGTATAATATATATTTAGCATTATTTAATGAAAGGAAATTTTTTATGCTATCTATAAATATTATTTGTGTTGGGAAAATTAAAGAAAAATTTTTTAAAGACGCTATTGAAGAATATTCTAAAAGACTTTCAAAATATTGTAAGCTTTCTATATTAGAATTGCCAGACGAAAAGATTCCAGATAAATCCAACTCTTCTATTGAAAATGAAATAAAAGAAAAGGAATGTTCTAATATAATTGCTCATCTTAAATCTGATTCGTACAATATTGCTCTTGACTTAAAAGGAAAAGAATTTGATTCCATTGATTTTTCTGGAAAAATTGATAATATTTCTATGCAAAATAGTAAGATTACCTTTATTATTGGTGGCTCTCTAGGATTAACTGATAAGCTTTTAGCTATTTGTGATGAAAAAGTTTGCTTTTCTAAAATGACTTTTCCTCATCAATTAATTAGAATTTTTTTACTTGAACAGATTTATAGAGGTTTTAAAATTAGTAATAATGAAAGCTATCATAAATAAATAAAAGGGCTTTTATAAATAATCTGGATAATGAGATGGAGATATAATTATTTATAGAATATGCCCTTTTTATATGAATAAGTTGTAGGGATAATAGATAATGGAATATAACATATTTTTATTAGGGGGCTGAAACTTAATAAAAAGAGATATCATCTTATATGGGGGTACTATTCTCCCTACAAAATTAATAACTATATATTTTTAAATTGGATTTTATTCGAATTAATAATCGATATAAAATTTTAGAAATAAATCTAAAAATGATTTAATTTATTTACATTATATTTATAATTTATCGTTTTGTCAACATAATTCGTTCGACAAATTTCGACAAAAGGCTGGTTTTTGGCTTGATTGTAGCATTATTGCTGTAAAATTATTTTTATTTTTTATTATTTTTCTATTGACAAGTTGTATTTATTGTGCTATTATATTTATTGTTATTTGACATATGGGTCAGTAGCTCAGTTGGATAGAGCACAGGCCTTCTAAGCCTGGGGTCGGGGGTTCGAATCCCTCCTGGCTCACCAAAAAAGTTGCAATTATAAATTGCAACTTTTTTATTATTCTAAATTGCCATTTGAACCCGGCCCCTTTGGCTATAATTATTCATTCCAAAATGCCTTGTATATTCTAAATGCTTCGTATATATCAAATTTGCTTGTTACTTCGTATGGTGCGTGCATTGAAAGAACTGGTATACCACAATCTATTACATCTACTCCTTTATTTGCTAAGATATATGCAATTGTACCTCCTCCACCGATGTCAACTTTTCCAAGCTCTGTTAATTGATATTTTATTTCATTTTTATCTAACATGTTTCTAACCCATGCTACAAATTCAGCATTTGCATCTGATGCCCCTGCTTTTCCTCTTGATCCTGTGTATTTTACAAGTGCAATTCCTTTTCCTAAAAATCCTGCATTATTTTTATCTGATACATTTGCATATATTGGGTCAAAGCCTGCATCTACATCTGAAGATAACATTTTTGAATAGCAAAATACTTTATCTAATAAGTTTACTCTGTTTTCTCCAGTTTTATTTAATAATTCTGATACAAAATAGTCAAACATATGAGATTCCATTCCTGTATTTCCCATACTTCCTATTTCTTCTTTATCTGATAATATGCATACTGCTGTATTTTCTACATTTTCTAGGTTCATCATTGCCATTAATGATGTGTAAGCACATATTTTATCATCTTGCCCATATGCTGCTACCATGCTTTCATCAAAACCTAATGTTCTTGCTTTAAATGCTGGTACTAATTCTAATTCTGCACTATATAAATCTTCTTCTACAACTCCATATTTTTGATTTAATATATTTAAAATATTTAGCTTAACTTTTTCTGATACTTTTTCTCCATCCATTGGGATACTACCAATTAATAGATTTAATGCTTCTCCTTCTACCCCATTTTTAAGCTTCTTTTCCATTTGTTCTTGTGCTAAATGTGGAAGTAAATCTGTTATTGTAAATATTGGGTCTGTATCGCTTTCTCCAACGTTTACTTCTATTTTTTCTCCACTTGGTTTTACTATAACTCCATGTATACTTAGTGGGATTGCTGTCCATTGATATTTTTTAATTCCACCATAATAATGTGTTTTAAAATATGCAAATCCGCTATCTTCATATAATGGATTTGGTTTTAAATCTAATCTTGGAGAATCAACATGTGAACCAATTATATGAAGTCCGTTTTCCATTTTGTTTTTTCCAATTACAGCTAGATACATGCTTTTTTCTCTATTTATAAAATATACTCTATCTCCTGGTTTTAATTCATTAAATTCTGATATGTCTTTAAATCCATTTTCATCAGCGACAATTTTTGCTTGTTTAATAAACTCTCTTTCTGTCTTAGCTTTGTTTAAATAGTCCATATATCCTTTGCAAAAGTTAAATATTTCTTCTTTTTGGCGGGTTTCCATGTTCTCCCATCCAACATTTTTCTTACTAAATAGCTTATCTTTTAGTTCTTCCATTATTTTATCATTCCTTTCTTTAAATACATTTTTAACGTATTTTCTTATGTTTTTTTATAGTATATCACTTTAATTTTTATTTTGCTAGTTTTTTCTAAATTTATTCAATTTTTTATTGACTTATTTGTTTTTTTTTGCTACAATTTCAGTAATAAATCATATATTTATATGTTTATTTTTTGTTTATTGAACTAGATTTCTCTTTGTACCTAAAAAGTTATCTAGTTCTATTTTTATTTTTATAATATATAAAAAACAAGCTATAGAGGTTAAATTCTATAACTTGCTTTATTTTTATTTATTTTTCAATAATTATTAATTTACTATTAATTCCGTTTAATTCTATTACATTATTTGATTCTTCTGTATTTGTACTATCAATAAATTTATTTTTAACACCTTTTAAAATTGTTTTATATTCAGTTCCCTTAGGAAGTGAAACTCTTGCAGTTGAATTTATTATATTTACTTCTAAAGTTCCCTCTAATTTATCATAATCTGCTTCTATATCACATTTGGTTGTATTTAAAACTATTTTTCCTTTTATATTTTTTACATTTATATATTTTAATGTTCCGTCATATTCTAGTTTTTCTAATTCTAAATTACATATATTTAATGTTTTTATTTTTGAATTTAATTCTATCTCTTCAATATATTTTTCTGGTAAATACATATTAATTGTTAAATCTTCGATTTCTTTTTTACTTTTTATATCAATATCTAACTTGTTATAAAGATCATCAAATTTTACTTTATATGATTCTGCAATATTTTCTTCTTTATTTGATAATAATTCAATTTTTACTTTTTCTTCTACATTTGGCATAATATTTAATACATTTATTTTTGAAATATTAATATCAAAATGCTTTGTATGGTCAATTTCTAATTCTTCTATATAAGAATAATTTTCCTCTTTTTGTATTGTAACATTTTTGTCTTCCTTTACTAGCTCATCAATTCTAGTATTGAATAAAATGCTTATTTGCTTTAGATTTTCAATATCTGGCGTTCCATCACCACTTTCCCATTTTGTAATAGCTTGCCTTGATACGTTTAATTTTTCTGCTAGTTCCTCTTGTGTTAATCCACTTTCTTTTCTTAACATTTTTAGTTTTTCATTAAATAACATTTTTATCACTCTCCTTACATCTATTTTACTTGTTTTTTTGTTTTAAACAAGCAAACTTATTTTACAATGAGATTTTTTTATGCTACTTATCGTAGCATTTTTATTATTTTATATTAATTATATTTAAATATCAATAAATTTTGATTATTTATTAAAATGTGTTATAATTATTTCAACCATAAGTTGATAAAAATCACCCCCACTCAACCAATGGTATGTAGACTTTTTTACCCACTAAAACTATACTATATTTGAAGGAGGAAAAAAATATGGATCAAGTAAAAATTGGAAAATTTATTGCTGAAAGAAGGAAACTAAATAATTTAACTCAAATGCAGTTAGCAGAAAAATTAAATATTACAGACAGAGCAATTTCTAAATGGGAAAATGGAAAGGCAATGCCAGATTCTTCGATAATGCTTGATTTATGTAATGAGCTAAAAATTAATGTAAATGAATTATTAAGTGGGGAGGTTATTAATATGGAGAATTATAATTTAAAAGCTGAAGAAAATTTATTAGAAATGAAAAAACAAAAGGAAGCTTCAGATAGAAGAATGCTTAAAATGGAATGGGTTTTGGGATATATTTCATCTGTAAGCTTTTTGGTACTAATTTTTGTTGCTTCTTTTGTAGAAATGGAAAATTGGATTAGAGTTGTTCTTATTATTTTAGGATTTTTACTATTCCTTTTCGGTATGCATTATTGCCTAAAAATTGAACAAACTGCTGGTTATTATGAATGTGAACATTGTCATCATAAATATGTTCCTGAATATAAAAGTGTTTTTTTAGCTCCACATATTGGAAGAACTAGATATATGAGATGTCCACATTGTGGTAAGAAATCTTGGAATAAAAAGGTTATAAGTAAATAGACAATTAAAAAATTGTAATTTTTAAATCTACAATGAACTTGATAATTTGACAGTATAATGCAAAACATAATTTTAATGTATGAAAGCGCAACATTGGCCTTACTTCAAAAAAATAAAAAGGCATTCGCAATGAATGGCTTTTACTGACGTTTAGCGTACAGCACGGGTCAAGTCTTAATTTAGTATACTATTTCAGACCCAATAAATAATATTATTTATCAAAGGATATACTAAAAACAATCTCTTTTTATAGAAAGTTCCATGACTATTGACTAATAGAGCATATTAGATTATAATTTTTTTAAAATATCTATAAGGTTATATAGAAAAGGAGAAAATTTAGTGAAAATAGATAAAGAAATGGAAAAATTTTCAGATATAGAATTAAGAGAATTGTTTTTAAATGCAATTTCAATACAGGAAAAATTAAGATATTTCTCAGATATTATAGACGACCAACTAAAAATAGAATTATTAAATGTAGTTCCCCAAAATGAAAAACATAAATTTATAGGAAGAATAAAATCAACACAGGGAATAGCAGCCACATTAAATAGTTTAGACAATGAAAATTCTAAATGGAAAACATTTAATTTTATAGCAAAACAATTTAAGGGAAATAGTAAAGGTTTATTAGAAATAATACAAGCAATAAATTTTAAAATTACTTTACCAGATAATTTATTAGTATTTAGACTTAACAACTTAAATGATTTGGATATTGATAAAATGATAAAAATACAAGAAACTGTTGAAAATTCTTCTTATTTGAAATTTAAAGTAAATGAAAAAGAATCAGAAGATGTTACATATTCATTCCCAGAACTTTCTGCTATAATAGCAAAAATAACAGAACTTACAGCAGGAATACCAGAAAATCAAGCTGAAGTAGATAAGTTTTATACAATTTATACTAGAATAATTAATTGTATTACATATAATCACGATACTATTATTAAGACAGACGAGGAACTTGCAGATAGAGAAAGAAAAAGAACTATGCGTGTGAATTATACAAAATTAAAATCAATATTAGATAGTTCTGAAAAAAGAATAAAAGAAATAAGAAAAGAAAGTGCTGGCTTATATGGTGGATTAGTAGATGGTAAAGCAATTTGTGTTGGATATGCTACAATTTTACACGAAGCATTAAAAAAAGTCGGACTAAAATCAATAATAGTTACAGGAATTAGTATTGAAGATATTGAAAGTAGAAAACTAATTAGAGATGGACACGCGTGGAATCAAGTGCAAATTGATGGAGAATGGTATAACGTGGATTCTACAGCAGATGCATCATCTGTTCAAAGAACAGGTGATATTGCCTGTATGCTTAGAGCAGATAATTTGTTTAATCCACATGCTAAATTTACAAGAGACACTAAGGAAGCACATATCTGCAAGAAAGATTACCCATTGGATAAATTACACTTTATGAGTATATTTAATCAAAATAGATGGTGGAGAGGTTTAGGAGGTGGAACGCAATATGAAAGATAAGAATTTAGCTAGAGAAATAAAATTAAAAATATGTACTACTTCTGCAAAAAGCTATAAGGATATTGAAGAATTAAATTTAACTAATATTAATTTTTTAGGAAATGTTCTAAATATAAATTTAAAAGAATTAGTTGCATTAGAAAACTTGAAAAGTCTTTCTTTAAAATTTTTTGATATTACTGATGAAGTAATTGATAGCATAAATAAATTAAATAACTTAAATAAACTAGAATTCTATATGTGTGAATTTAAAACAAGCAAAGCTTTAAATCCTAGTATTAATGATTTGACCTTTTATTGTTGTAATAAATTGCAAAAAAATATATTTAAAGAAAATATTACTATGAAAAGATTAGAGCTTACTAAATCTGGAATAGTAGATTTTAGTAATTTAGATTTATATCAAAATTTAAAAGAATTAAAAGTAAGAGATTGTGATATTATAAGTTTGCAGAATATTTCTAAACTTACAAATTTGGAATATATATACTTAAATAATACGGAACTTCAATATGATTTTGATATAAATCATATGAAAAATTTAAAATTAATATCTTTTAATGGATCGAAAACACCAGATAAAGAATTATATATTCATAATTTGAAAGAACAAAATGAAAATATAAAGATAGAATGGCGAGAAGATGATCTTCCAATAGAATAGGAGAAAAATAATGAAAAATAGTATTTTTAATATATTTAATGAGTCTAATAAAGAAATAAATAACAATGATAATGTTATTTTGAATAATTTATTTAATGTGGATATTCTAGAAGATTACGAACAAAAAGTAGATACTTTATTAAATGGAATAATAGATAATAATCTCAATAAAAAACTAAAATAGATAAGATTAATTAATCTTATCTATTTTAGTTTTTATCCTAAATTCTAGGAATTTAATTCAAATTTTTAGTATATTAAATTTATTTAAATAATAAATTTAATATAATTTTGCATCACTTTCTTGAAGTGTGCTTTTGTTATTACTATAATTTAATAAAATCGCAGTGCTTTCCAGGTAATAAGCCATATATTCAATTTTTATGTTCTATTTTAGGTTTTAATATAACATTGTTTAACATTGTTGTTATATATATTATTATACAATATTGTATTTAATATATTTTTTATTAGTTATATTTTTTAGGAGAAGAATATACTAATATTCTTCTTTGAACATAAAAATGAAATGATGACAGTTCCCCTTACTAACGGAAGTATTCTAAAAATTACAAGTAATAACTTTTGAATTTACTTATATTTTACTACTTTTTTTGAATTTTGTCAATTTCAATAGGTTTTAAGAATACATAGTTTTATCTTTCTTCAGGCCCATTTCCACCATCTGTAACTAGTTTTTGTTTTGTCTTATAACCATATTCCGATTTTGGATAACAAAGATAATACTCATTATTATCCTCGAATGGACTTTTAGGTATTATTTTATTACCACTTATAAAACTATCTAATTCATCTTTTGCAAGTAAATATATACCCAGCTCCACATGTTTTTTGTCTGGATTTTTCACTTCTTTAAGAACTATAGGATTAATAGCATCAAAAAGTATTCCTTTCCCATTTTTTCCTATCAAAATTTCACAAACATGACCTTCTCTTTTACCCGTATCCTTAGTCATCATCGTAAAAACTAGATTTGGCATTATATTTTCGTTATTAGTAGCTTCTTTAACTACAACTAAGCAATTATGTACCAATGCAGAATATTCAACACACATAGCTATATTTTTTTCTTTTAGTTCAGATGCCATCACAATACGCTTGTCTTCATACATTTTATCTCTTTCATCTTCTTTATCCTTAAAATCACCCAAATATTTATTTACGCAATAATACACTCTTTCTATTATAACGTTTATATTTAATTTATTCCCGCTTTCTAATTCCTTTTCTAATGAACCTAAAACTTCTGTCATTGCTTCTTTGTCAATACTAAAATAGTTTTGATATAACATATCCACTTCAAGCTTACTTTTTGGATCTATTATTCCCTGGTAAAATGATGGCTTAAATATGGCTGTATTATCTAATTCTCTTGGATTTGCATCTTTAATTAATCTTTCATATGTTTCTATTAAATTATTATACATAAAAATCCTCCTACCATACTTTCATTTATTGTTTCTTTCATGAAATTTGTTTAATTTCCTATATCTTTTTCATAAATTATTATATCTTGCATATTTCTTTTTGTCAAACAACAGATACTTTTTATAGTTATCTATTCCTATTCTTTTTATCAGCAATTATAAGCCCTTTTCTGTGCTTGAGTAGAAGGATTTTAAAAAACTGAAAAAAAGAAAAATACGTTATCTCAATTTCTTGAAATAACGTATTTTATGCATTTTTAATATATTTTTTGTACTTCTGCAGTTTCCTGTAAAAGTATATTTAGATGGTCGAGGCGACAGGAAATAGTTTTTTGAATATAGCTATTTTAAAGTGTTTCGACCATTTTTGAATGTGGTTTGAATGCAGTAGAATTTATAATTGTTTTTTTAATACCCCAACTTCTGTATTGATTTTTTTTAATAAGTCTATTTTTAAAGGTTCTATATAATCTTTTCTATCATAGCATAGGATTAACATATTTATATATTTTCTATAATCAGTTTCTATGACTAAAAAGTTTTGAAGAGTATTAACACTAATATCTCCATTTTTTGCAAAATCTAGAATTATTTGTTTACTCTCAAAAGGTGTTTTTATTAAATTATTAACTAATTTATTTTCAATCATAGGAGTATTACCATCCACCTTTTCAACAATTTTTTTTAATATGTAATCATCACAACATAAATTAATTGTTTCAATACAATCATTATACATATTTATCAAAATTTGTTTATAAATATCTTCAATATTTTTAGATTTTTCTATAGATTTTTTATCAATAGTTAAATATGTTATTATATATAGAAAAATTACTATGATTGAATTTATAAAAATACTTAAGAAATCATTATTAATATTATAAATTCGAAGATTTAGTAAAGTAGGTATATTTAAATAATCAAGCGTTAGATAACCAATAATGCATATTATAAGTATTGATATATGCTTTTTAATTTTTATATTCATTGTATTTATCCTTTATATCCAAACTTCTCCATTCTTTCTTTTTCTTCTGTAGATAATTCTTTTAACCATTCAGCTAAGCCTGTACTATCATTATTCTTTAAAAATTCAAAATATTTTACCCTTTCCTCTTTGCTAATTACAACAGGTGGAATATCATTT
>JAFRFO010000104.1 GCA_017434295.1 Clostridia bacterium | reverse complement strand
ATGTGTTTGTCGTTGATATCAACACCTTGGTTTCTATATACTTTTTGTACTTCTGAGATTAAGTATTCATATACTCCTTCTGGTCCTTTTATTTCTAGTATGTCGTTTGGATTGATAGAACCTTCAATTAAAGCTTGACCTGCTTCTACTTCATCTCCAACTTTTACTTTCATTTTTGAACCAAATGGTATTGTATATGTTCTAGAATCTGTATCTGATGTAACAATAACTTCTTTCTTTTTCTTTGTTTCTTTTATTTTTACTTTACCGTCTATTTCAGAAACTACTGCTAATCCTTTTGGTTTTCTAGCTTCGAATAATTCTTCAACTCTAGGAAGACCTTGTGTAATGTCGGCTACACCTGCAACACCACCAGAGTGAATTGTTCTCATTGTAAGCTGTGTACCTGGCTCACCAATTGATTGTGCTGCTATAATTCCAACTGCTTCACCAATTGATACTAGACTTCTTCTTGCTAAGCCCATACCATAACATTTTTGACATACACCGTGTTTTGTTCTACATCCTAATGCTGAACGAACTTTTAGTTTTTCTATTCCTGCTTTTACTATTTTTTCTGCAATGTCATCTGTTATCATTGTGTTGTTATCTACTATAAGTTCTTTTGTTTCTGGGTTGTAGACGTCTTCTACTGCAAATCTTCCAAGTAATCTTTCTTGCATTTTTTCTATTACTTGATTTCCATCTTTTATGTCATAAATTATAATTCCGTCATCTGTTCCACAGTCTGCTTCCCTAACGATTATATCTTGTGAAACGTCAACTAATCTTCTTGTTAAGTATCCAGAGTCTGCTGTTCTTAAAGCTGTATCAGAAAGTCCTTTACGTGCACCGTGTGTTGAAATGAAGTATTCTAGTGCATCTAGTCCTTCTGCGAATGATGATTTAATTGGTATTTCTACCGCTTTACCTGTTGTACTAGCCATAAGTCCACGCATACCTGCGATTTGACGTAATTGGTTGATGTTACCACGGGCTCCAGATTTAACCATCATATAAACTGGGTTTAAGTTATCAAAGTTGTCTTCCATTGCTTTACTTACTTCTTTTGTTGTGTCTTCCCATACATTAATTGTTGCATTATATCTTTCATTTTCTGTTATTAATCCTCTTGCATATTGTTTTCTGATTACATCTATCTTTTTGTCTGCTTCAGCTAGTAATTCTTTCTTAGCTGATGGCACTTTTACGTCATCCATTGAATATGTAATACCAGCAAGTGTTGAGTATTTATATCCTAAAGCTTTGATGTAGTCTATTACTTCTGCTGATTCTGTTAATCCATGGCTTCTTATTACTCTTTCTATTATTTCTCCCATTGATTTTTTCATAACTGGGAAATTAATTTCGAATTGGAATGGATCTTCTTTTCTATCTATAAAGCCTAAGTCTTGTGGAATTCCTTGGTTAAAGATAATTCTTCCAACACTTGTTTCTATTTTTCCATGTTTTAGTTCTCCATCTATTTCTTTTTCTATTCTTACAAAGATTTTAGCATGGATTGCTACTTCGTGGTTTTCGTAAGCCATTATTGCTTCGTCTACATCTTTATAGTATGTTCCTTCTCCTTTTTCGCCATCTAATACCATTGTTAAATAGTAACTTCCTAAAATCATGTCTAGTCTTGGTGTAGCAACTGGTTTACCATCTTGTGGTTTAAGTAAGTTGTTTGTTGCAAGCATTAAATATCTTGCTTCTGCTTGTGCTTCTGGTGATAATGGTAAGTGAACTGCCATTTGGTCACCGTCGAAGTCTGCGTTGAAGGCTTCACAAACTAATGGGTGAAGTTTTATTGCTCTTCCTTCTACTAAAACTGGTTCAAATGCTTGAATACCAAGTCTGTGTAGTGTTGGAGCACGGTTTAACATTACTGGATGATCTTTTATAACATCTTCTAATATTTCCCATACTTCTGGTTTTAGTCTTTCCACCATTCTTTTTGCATTTTTGATGTTTTGGGCAATTCCACGTCCTACTAATTCTCTCATTACAAATGGTTTAAATAATTCTACTGCCATTTCTTTTGGAAGTCCGCATTGATATAATTTTAGTTCAGGTCCTACTACGATAACTGAACGTCCAGAGTAGTCAACACGTTTTCCAAGTAAGTTTTGACGGAAACGTCCTTGTTTTCCTTTTAACATATCTGATAATGATTTTAATGGTCTGTTTCCAGCACCTGTTACTGGTTTTCCACGTCTTCCATTATCTATTAAGGCATCTACAGATTCTTGTAACATTCTTTTTTCGTTTCTTACAATTATTTCTGGTGCTCCTAATTCTAATAGTCTTTTTAATCTGTTATTTCTGTTTATAACTCTTCTATATAAGTCGTTTAAGTCTGATGTTGCAAATCTTCCACCATCTAATTGTACCATTGGTCTTAAATCTGGTGGGATTACTGGAATTACGTTCATTACCATCCATTCTGGTCTGTTTCCAGATAGTTTGAAGGCTTCTACAGTGTCAAATCTTTTTACTAATTTTAGTCTTCTTTGTTCACTGCATGTTTCGATTTCTTTCTTTAATTGTTCTGATAATTTGTCTAAATCGATTTCTTCTAGTAATTCTCTTAGAGCTTCTGCACCCATTTTTGCTTTGAATGAACCAACTCCGTATTTTTCTTCTGCTTCATGATATTCTTTTTCTGTTAGGATTTGGCATTTTTCTAAGCCTGATTTTCCTTTGTCTGTTACTATGTATGATGCAAAATATACAACTTTTTCTAGATCTCTTGGTGAGATGTCTAACATTAATGCAATTCTGCTTGGAATTCCTTTAAAGTACCAAATATGTGCTACTGGTGCTGCAAGTTCAATATGTCCCATTCTTTCACGTCTTACTTTTGCTTTTGTTACTTCTACACCACATCTGTCACATACTATTCCTTTATATCTTACTCTTTTATATTTTCCACAGTGACATTCCCAGTCTTTTGTTGGTCCAAATATTCTTTCACAAAATAGACCATCTTTTTCTGGTTTTAATGTTCTATAGTTAATGGTTTCTGGCTTTTTTACTTCACCTTTTGACCATTCTCTTATTTGTTCATCTGATGCAATTCCAATTTTTAATTTATCAAAAATTTCTAATTCGTCCAACTGAATTTCCCCCTATTAATTATTTTGTTTTGGGTTATTTCAAAACAGCTTGAAAGCACTATCCTTCGCTCTTGCAAACTTTTCCGTCGGCTTGACTGCTTTTTGAAATATATTTAATTAATTTAAATCTTCATCATTAGCTAGATTATCGTTTGCTAAATCATTATCGAAGATATCTGCTTCTCCTTCGTCCCCTAGGTCTTCAAACAATTCGTCATTATCTTCGTTTTCGTCGCCTTCGTCTCCTTCGTAGTCATCACTGTAATCGTTGTTTTCGCCATCAACCATTTCGCCTTCTTCATTTTCTTCGCTATAACCATCTTTTAGCTCTTCTTCTAGTAATTTTCCGTCTTTTTCTGGGTCATATTCTATTCCTTCGTCGATGTGTTCTTTTAACTCTAATTCTTGATTATCATGTGATAATAACTTGATGTCTAATCCTAATGATTGAAGTTCTTTTACTAAAACCTTAAATCCTTCTGGAACTCCTGGTTCAGGTATGTTTTCGCCTTTTACAATTGCTTCGTAAGTTTTTACTCTTCCTACTATATCGTCAGATTTTACAGTTAACATTTCTTGTAGTGTGTATGATGCACCATAAGCTTCTAGTGCCCAAACTTCCATTTCTCCAAAACGTTGTCCACCAAATTGAGCTTTTCCTCCTAACGGTTGTTGTGTAACTAGTGAGTATGGTCCAGTTGAACGAGCATGGATTTTGTCGTCTACTAAGTGATGTAATTTTAACATGTACATTACTCCGACTGTGATTGGCTTGTCAAATGGCTCTCCTGTTCTTCCATCATATAGAATTGTTTTACCATCTTCGCTCATTCCTGCTTTTTTAAGAACTTCTCTTACGTCTTCCTCTGTTGCTCCATCGAAAACTGGTGTTGATATTTTCCATCCTAATGCTTTTGCTGCTCCTCCTAAGTGAACTTCTAGCACTTGACCTAAGTTCATACGAGAAGGAACTCCTAGTGGGTTTAATAAGATATCGATTGGTGTACCATCTGGCATAAATGGCATGTCTTCTTCTGGTAATACTCTTGAAATAACACCTTTATTTCCATGACGTCCTGCCATTTTATCTCCAACTGATATTTTTCTTTTTGTTGCTATATAACATCTAATTACTTGGTTTACTCCAGGTGCTAACTCGTCTGAGTTATCTCTTGTAAATATTTTTACATCTACTATTGTTCCTGCTTCTCCATGTGGTACTCTTAATGATGTATCTCTTACTTCTCTTGCTTTTTCTCCAAATATTGCTCTTAATAATCTTTCTTCTGCTGTTAGTTCTGTTTCTCCTTTTGGAGTAACTTTACCAACTAAGATATCTCCTGGTCTAACTTCTGCACCAATTCTTATAATTCCGTTTTCATCTAGGTCTTTTAATTGGTCATCACCTATGTTTGGTATATCTCTTGTTATTTCTTCTGGTCCAAGTTTTGTATCACGACATTCGCAGTCGTATTCTTCAATATGTATTGATGTAAATACATCTTCTTTTACTAATTTTTCGTTGATTAGTATAGCGTCCTCGTAGTTATATCCTTCCCATGTAGAGAATGCTACTAATACGTTTTTACCAAGTGCCATTTCACCATTTTTTGTTGCTGGTCCATCTGCAATGGCATCTCCTTTTTTAACTCTTTCGCCTTCTACAACTATTGGTCTTTGATTTATACATGTTCCACCGTTTGTTCTTTTGAACTTACGTAATTTGTGTGTTACTGTTTTTCCGTTATCATATTTTACTTTTATTTCATCTGCTGAAACTTTTTGAATTTCACCATCTTCTTCAGCTAGAACTAGTATTCCAGAGTCTTTTGCTGCTCTGTATTCAATTCCTGTTCCAATTATTGGGCTTTCTGATATCATAAGTGGCACAGCTTGACGTTGCATGTTTGCACCCATTAGGGCTCTTTTTGCGTCATCATGCTCTAAGAATGGTATCATAGCTGCTGCTATTGAAACTAATTGTTTTGGTGATACATCTATGTATTGAACTTTTTCTTTGTCAACTTCAATTACTTCGTTTTTATATCTAACTCTTATTCTGTCATTTATGAATTCACCTTTTGAATTCATTGGTTCAGAGGCTTGAGCTATTATGTAGTTATCTTCTACATCTGCACTCATATATTCTACAGTTTTTGTAGCTCTATGTGTTTCTGGATCAATTTTTCTATATGGTGTTTCGATAAATCCATATTCGTTTATGTTTGCAAATGATGATAATGCTGAGATTAATCCAATGTTTGGTCCTTCTGGAGATTCTATTGGGCATAATCTACCATAGTGTGTATAGTGAACGTCACGAACCTCGAAACCTGCTCTTTCCCTAGTTAATCCTCCAGGTCCTAAAGCTGAAATTCTTCTTTTATGTGTTAATTCTGAAAGTGGGTTTGTTTGGTCCATGAATTGTGATAATTGTGAGCTTCCAAAGAATTCTCTTATTGCTGATGTAATTGGTTTTGTGTTAATTAATGTTTGTGGTGTAATTACGTCTAAGTCTTGGATTGTCATTCTTTCTCTTACAACTCTTTCTAATCTTGTTAAACCAATTCTAAATTGATTTTGTAAAAGTTCTCCTACACAACGAATTCTACGATTTGATAAGTGATCTATGTCGTCTGGTTTTCCTAATCCATGTGATAAGTTTAGTAGATAGTTTATTGATGCAATTATATCTTCTGTTGTTACACATTTTGGTACTAATTCGTCATATCTCTCCTCTAATGCTTTTACTAAATCTTTTTTGCTTGTATTATCTATAATGTTTTTTAATGTTGCATAATTTACATATTCTTTGAAATGTAACTTGCTTAAATCCACATTTGGTAAAACTTTGTGGATATTTACTGTATTATTACCTATTATTCTTATTTCTCTACCTTCATAAGTAATATCTACTACATTTATTCCAGCATTTTGGATATTTTGAGCAACTTCTTCTGAAATTGTTTCTCCAGCTGTTACAAATATTTCTCCACTTTCTGGATCAATTATGTCTTTTGCAGCTACTTTGTCTTTAATTCTTGTAGCTAATGATAGTTTTTGATTGAATTTAAATCTTCCAACTTTTGCTAAGTCATATCTTCTGTTATCGAAAAATAATCCATTAAATAAAGCTCTTGCCGCATCTGCTGTTGGTAGTTCTCCTGGTCTTAATTTTTTGTAGATTTCAATTAAAGCTTCGTCTTGAGTTTTAATTGTGTCTTTTGATATTGTTGTGTTTAATAATTCTTCATCTCCAAATAAATCTCTTATTTGGTCATCAGTAATTATTCCTATAGCTCTTAATAATAATGTTACTGGTATTTTTCTTGTTCTATCTACACGTACATAGAATATGTCGTTTCCATCTGTTTCGTATTCTATCCATGCTCCTCTTAGTGGCATTACTGTTGATGTGTAGGTTCTTTTACCAGTTTTTGTATCAAATTCTTCTGCATAGTAGCATCCAGGTGAACGTACTAATTGGCTTACTACAACTCTTTCTGCTCCATTGATTACGAATGTTCCACTATCTGTCATAAGTGGGAAATCACCTAAATAGATTTCTTGTTCTTTTATTTCCCCTGTTTCACGATTGATAAGCCTTACTTTTACATGTAATCTTGTTGCATAAGTTGCATCTCTTTCTTTTGCTTCTTCTAGTGTGTATTTGGTTTTTTCCTCCATGTAGTAGTCAAAGAACTCTAAAACAAGGTTTCCAGAATAGTCTTCTATTGGTGAAATATCTTTTAATACTTCTCCTAAGCCTTCTTCTACAAACCAGTCATATGAATCTTTTTGTACTTTGATGAGGTTTGGCATTTCGATGTAATCGCCAACTTTTGCGAAATCTTTCCTTGATGTTTTTTCATAATTGATGTCTTTTAGTTTCAAAAAAATCACTCCTTAAAATAATATTTAAGCAGATTTTGTGATATTGCTCTTCCTTTATTTTTACATTTGGGATAAGCAATTAATTTCATTTTAAAAAGTCCTTCTTATTATGTGGTCCTTTTAAGCTACTCTCAAATGACTGCTCTTCTACTTGATTTTACTTAAATTGAGCCTACATATAATTCCTCTTTTTAAAATGGTTTTTGATAAAATTTAATTGTTTGAATTGGCTAAAAAAAATTTTTAACCGTAAATCTTTAAAATTATATCATTTATCCTTACGGAAGTCAAGCTTTTAGGCAGATTTTTTTAAAAAAAACGGTCAATTGGTTCCGGGTTTAATTTGACCGTTTTTCCAAAAATCTTGCATATTTTTAAAAAATGTGCTATAATAATATATTGATGAGGCAATAAGCCTTATTATGATATGGCAATTCGGCCTATCATGTTTTGAGACCGTCCAATTTTTTGAGGAGGGATTCTGTCAATGGAAAATAGTTTTGGCAAAAAAATTAAAAAGGAGGGTGGTAGTAAAGTCACCAGTTTGAAAGAACTGAATGACATTCACAAGAAGTCTCTCGGCGAAGTCTACGTTTCCAAGAGAAAACCTAGCAATGAGATTCGAAACCTTATTCTGCCTGTTCTTGAGGCTGAAGGAATAGGTTTAGATCTCTCAAAGTTAGAGCTTGTTTATGACGGCCCAGCGGAGGAAGTTGAAACCTGCTGTGGAACAGTAGTGTTCAACAGACCCGTTTGGTACGGAGGTATCGATAGTGATGCAGAAAGCTTTACGCTCTGTGTTTATCAGTTACATGATAAATACTGCATAACACTCAGTCGATTCTTCCTTCACAAACACTACGAGGTAAAGGACCTTTTTGTGAAGGTCACTGCATAACCCCCAAAAAACATTTCTTGGCAGAGGAGTCCCCTATCTTGGGGGCTCTTTCTTTTTGTGTCAAATTAAAACCGGAACCAATTGACCGTTTTTTTAATTCTCTTGTATTTATTTTTAATTTAGTGTATATTATTATAGTAGAAAATTATTTATACTTTTTATGAAGAAAGGATTTAAAAAAAATATGGAACAAAATGTCGAAAGATTTAATCCCTCTATATCTACGGGTTTAAATGATGAACAGGTTAATGAAAGAATTAAACAGAATAAAGTTAATTACGATTCTTCGGTGCCAACTAAAAGTATTAAGCAAATTATTTTTAGTAATTTTTTTACTTTATTTAATTTTTTAAACTTATTTTTAGGTATTGCTATTTTTGCTGTTGGTTCTTATAAGAATATGATGTTTTTAATAATTGTTGTTATAAATACTGCTATTAGCACTTTTCAAGAGATTCATTCTAAAAAAGTTGTCGATAAATTGGCTATTATGGCACAATCTAAAATTAAAGTTATAAGAAATGGTCAAACTATTGAAATATCAATTAATGATTTAGTTTTAGATGATGTAGTTGTGTTTAATACTGGAAGTCAAGTACCTACAGATTGCATTATTATGGATGGTGAAGTTTTATCAAACGAGTCTTTTATTACTGGTGAGCCTGATAGTATTACTAAACAAAAAGGTGAAATGCTTCTTTCTGGAAGCTACATTGTTGGTGGTAAATGCTTTGCAAAGGTTGAGCATATTGCTGATGAAAACTATACTGCGCAGATTTCTAGTGGTGCAAAATATGTTAAAAAGATTAATTCTGAGATTATGAAATCTTTAAATAAGATTATTAAATATTTAACCTTTACTATTATTCCAATTGGTGCAATGCTTTTCTTTAGTCAGTTTGTTATTCAACATGCAAGCATTACTGATTCTGTTGTTCAAACTGTTGCTGCTATGATTGGTATGATTCCAGAAGGTTTGGTACTTCTTACAAGTACAGTTTTAGCTGTTAGTGTTATTAGACTTTCTAGGTCAAAGGTTTTGGTTCAAGAACTTTATTGTATAGAAACTTTGGCAAGAGTTGATACTCTTTGCCTTGATAAAACTGGTACTTTAACTGAAGGAAGAATGGAAGTTAATGGATTACTTGGAATTAATGGAAATACACTTGTTGAACTAGATGAGTCTTCAAATGAAAGCAAGGAAATAGTTACAGAAGTTAACAAGGATGAATTAGAAAACATTTTAGCAAATATTGCTAAGTCTTCAGATGATGAAAACCCAACAATGCAAGCAATTAAAGCTAAATATTTAGATTTATTAAGTGATGAATTTGTTATAAATAAAAAAGTTCCTTTTTCTTCTAAAACAAAGTGGTCTGGCATCAATTTTGAAAACAAAGGCAGTTATGTTATGGGTGCCCCTGAGTTTGTTTTACAAGATAATTTTGACAAATATAAAGATGAGATTAATAAATATGTTGAAAATTATAGAGTTTTGTGTTTAGCCTATTCAAGAGAAGATTTTCGCGATAATTCAGATTTACCTAATGATTTACAGCCTATTGCATTTATTTTAATTACTGATGTTATTAGAAAAGAGGCTTCTAAAACACTTGATTATTTTAGAGAACAAGGTGTTGATATAAAAATAATTTCTGGTGATAATCCAGTTACTGTTTCTAAAATCGCTAAAAGAGTTGGCGTTGAAAACGCTGATAAGTACATAGATATGTCTACTTTAAAAACTGAAGACGAAATTAAAGAGGCTGCTTGTAAGTATTCAATTTTTGGTAGAGTTAGTCCTACTCAGAAAAAGGATTTAGTTACTGCCTTACAAGCAAATGGCAAAACTGTTGCAATGACTGGTGATGGTGTAAATGATGTTCTTGCTCTAAAAACTGCGGATTGTTCAATTGCTATGGCTAATGGCAGTGATGCTACGAAAAATGTTTCTCAATTAATTTTATTAGATTCTAACTTTGCTTCTATGCCTAAAGTTGTTGGGGAAGGAAGAAGAACTATAAATAATATCGAGCGTTCTGCATCGTTATTTTTACTTAAAAATATTTACTCAAGTGTTTTAGCAGTATTGTTCTTATTTATGAGTTCAGAATACCCTTTTGAACCTGTACATATAAGCTTAATTAGCCTTGTTGCAATTGGAATTCCTTCATTCTTGTTTGCTTTAGAGCCTAATAATGATAGAATTCATGGAAACTTCTTAAAGAATATAATCTCAAAAGCATTGCCTACTGCTATTACAGTAATTATTAGTATATTAGTTATTGCTATTTTGAATAAATGTGGTATAATATCAAATGAAATTTATCCTACTATATCTGTTATCGCAGCAGGAGCTGCAGGATTACTACATATATTAGATATTTCTAGAGCTAGAAAAAATGAAACTCGCATTTTACCATTTTCACCTTATAGATTAACAATTTCTATTGCTATGGTTGCATTATTTATATTTGGTTTAACTTGTATGAGTTGGTGGTACAATATCGTGCCTTTAATGCCTATTATAATAACTATCGGATGGACTTTGCTTGGTGTATTTGGAATTTTTGTATTTATGCATTTTGTTAGTAGGAAAATATTTAAGATTAAATAAAATTGCCAATGGGGCCAGGTTCAATTGGCAATTCAAACAAGAAGTTAATGATACTTTAAAAGATTTAATAATATTTTAATTGGAGGAATAATATAATGTCTGCTTTACCTATATTTTTAAAATATGTTATTGTTGCACTAATTAGCATGGTGCCTATTGTTGAATTAAGAGGAGCAATTCCTATTGCAGAAAGCTTGGATTTAAATGTTTTTATTTATTATCCTATTGCAATTATTGGTAATATGCTTCCTGTTCCATTTATTTATCTTTTTGCAAGAAAAGTATTGGAATGGGGAAAAGATAAAAAGTTTACAGGAAAATTTTTCACTTGGTGTTTACAAAAAGGTGAAAAAGGTGGTAAAAAATTAAAAGAAAAAGCTGGTGAAACTGGTACTTTCTTTGCTCTTCTTTTATTTGTTGCTGTTCCTATTCCTGGTACTGGAGCATGGACAGGTACTCTTGCTGCTAGCTTTTTAAATATTGGTTTTAAAACTAGTATTATTGCTGTAACCCTAGGGGTTCTTATTGCTGGAATTATTATGTCTTTAGGAAGCATTTTAGTTTCTAATTTAGGAATTCCTGGTCTTATAGGTATTATAGTTGCAATTGCTGTTATAATTGGTATTTATGTTTTAATTAGGAATAAAAAAAAGAGATAATTAATTATAAATAATTAGTAATTATTAATAGAGAATAAAAAAATAAAAAAATAAGAATTAAATTCATCAAATAAAAAAACCAGAATATCATTACAGGATTTTCTGGTTTTTTAAATTGAAGTCTGTCAGTTGGTTCATATATTTCTGATGGCACTAAATTATTTCTAGTCCGGCATATTTTGCCATTAGTCTTTTATTTCCTACTTTATCAAATGCAATATCTACTTTTATATCTTCTCCCTCCGGCTCTAGCTTTTTAATTGTTCCTTCCCCAAATTTTTTGTGATATACTCTTTGACCAACTTCATATTTAGATAAATCAACCGCTGTTGTTTTCTTACTTGTAAGTGAATTTAAGAAGCTTTCGGCTGTTCTAAATTGGAATCCTGCATTGCTTGACGAATTTATTGAACCTGGTGTTACACTTTTTGTTGCAACTGCTGGCTCATTTTTGTCAAAAATGTATGATTTTATTTTTCCTCCCAGAGTTTCTTTTTCTTTATTTCCTCCATACGTCCATTTATATGGGCTATCATCAAATGTTGAGTCATTTGTTTCTTCAAAGGCCTCATCATATCCATCTAATAATTCTTTTGGTATTTCGTTTATAAACCTTGATACTGGATTATAACTTGTTGAACCAAATATTGTTCTTTTTTTACTACATGTTAAGAATAGATTGTTTTTTGCTCTAGTAATTCCAACATAACATAAACGTCTTTCTTCCTCTAATTCTTTTGGTTCTCCTATAGATTGATGCCCTGGGAAGATTCCTTCTTCCATTCCTACTAAAAATACTACTGGGAATTCTAGTCCTTTTGCACTATGTAATGTCATTAGGGTTACTGTATCTTCTGTTTCTTCCAAATTATCTATATCACTTGAAAGTGTTATTCCTTCTAGGAATTCTGATAATGAATTTTCTGCAAATTCATCTTCAAATTCTATTGCTACTGTTAAAAATTCTTCTAAGTTTTCTACTCTGTTTTGTGCTTCTAATGTATTTTCGTCTTCTAGTGCCTTTGTATAGCCTGTTTTCTTAAGTGTTAGCTTGATTAAATCTGATATTTTTATATCATTTGCTTTTACTCTTAAATCTTCTATTACATCAATAAATTCTCTTGTTTTAAGATATACTCGATTTAGCCCATAGGTTTCAGCTTCTTTTATTACACTATACATTGATACTCCATTTGTATTTGCAATTTCTTCTATTCCATCTAGGCTTGTCTTTCCTATTCCTCTTTTAGGCTCATTAATTATTCTTTTTAAACTTAAATTATCTGATGGATTTTGAATTAATCTTAAATACGCAATTATGTCTTTTATTTCTTTTCTTTCATAGAATTTTAGTCCACCAATAATTTTGTATGGAATGTTTTCTCTTCTTAAAATATCTTCTAGTGCACGTGATTGTGAGTTCATTCTGTATAATACTGCAAAATCCGAATATTTATAATACTCTTCTCTTCTGAGATGTTCAATTTGTTCAACTATGAAACTACCTTCATCATATTCATTATCTGCACTGTATATCACTGGAAGATTTCCTACTTCGTTTTCGGTCCATAATTTTTTTTCATATTTTACTTCATTATTCTTTATTACTGCATTTGCAACTTTTAAAATATTTCCTGTACATCTATAATTTTGCTCTAATTTGATTATTTTAGTACCTGGAAAGTCTTTTTCAAAATTT
This sequence comes from Clostridia bacterium, assembly GCA_017434295.1. Classification (GTDB taxonomy): domain Bacteria; phylum Bacillota; class Clostridia; order TANB77; family CAG-508; genus CAG-269. Next base: position 8 of record JAFRFO010000104.1, on the reverse strand, counting down.
AAAATGTT
>JAFRFO010000103.1 GCA_017434295.1 Clostridia bacterium | reverse complement strand
GTTTTAACTGTTGTTGTGGTGGTTGTCTTGGTTTTTTTCGTAGCCTTAGTTGAAACTGGTGTAGTTGTTTCAACTGCTGATGTTGAGCTTGTGGTAACTGTTGTAACCTTCGGTGTAGTTGTAGCTGTGGTTGTAACAGTTGTTGTTACTTCATTTGTGCTACTAGTGTTGCTCCGCGAAGCACACCCAGTAAAGCCAAATGCTAATGCAACGGAAATAACTAATGCTAATGCTGTCAATTTTTTCATAATGATCCCTCCTAAAAATAAAAGTTATTAAAAAGCTACATCTCTATTATACCATAAAATGGAAAAAAGTCAAAATACATAATTTACCAAATCTATTATTTACTATATCTTTTATCCTTTAATTCACTTATCATCCAAATTTTTAAGAACTAATTTTAAGTTTTTCTACATTTTTACAACTAATTTATCAAATTTAGAATGTATGTAATTTTCAAGTTTTCCCATGAATACATCTGATTTTATTTCTTTTTTAGCAACCATGTCTAACCCTTTTTCCCAACTAGCTGTAAGCTTAGGATTAAGCATATCTGGCATAGACCTATTTACAATGTCATAAATTGTTTCACCTTTTAAAGTTGGTGTTATTATTTGAGTTTTTGAGTTTACTTCAATATACTTAATTTTTTCAAGCTTTTTCATAATTTCTGCACGAGTTGCTGATGTACCAATTCCAGCTCCTTTTATTTGTTCTCTTAATTCCTCATCTTCTATTAATTTACCTGCATTTTCCATAGCAAGTATTATAGAACCAGAATTATACCTTGAAGGAGGCGAAGTTTCAGCATCTTTTATTTCAAAGTTCTTCACCTGAATTTTTTGATCTTTCTTTAAGTTTTTTAGTATTTCTATATTTTCATTTTCTTCACTATTTTCATCTTTATTATCTATTATTTTTGTATTATTAACTCTTTCTTCTTTTGCATTTTCATTTATTTGATTATTTGAATTTTGCAAAGTATTCTCACCATTTTGTGTATTTTTATTTGAATTATTTAAGTTATTTGGTGTACTGTTTTCCACATTTTCTTCTTGTTTTGTGGATTTCTTAAATGGTTTTAACACCTCTAAATACCCTTTATTCACGCACACTTTTCCATTAGCATAAAATGTTTCATTTTCAATATTTACAGTTGCATTTACTTTGCTATATTCAGCAGGTGGATAAAATATTGCTAAAAATCTTCTAACAATTACTTTATAAACCTCTTTTTGTAAGTCTGGTAGCTTATCATAGTTTTCAAATCCTTGTCCTGTAGGAATTATTGCATAGTGATCTGTAATCTTGCTATCATTTACATACTTGGTTTTTATAAGATTTGTGGAATATTTTTCTTCTACCATTTTATTAATATATCCTTTTATTTCATCATCTTGGAACTTTGTTGCAAGCCCATTTAAGTTTTTCTTTATCTCCTTGCTAACTGCTGTTGAAAGAACTCTTGCATCAGTTCTAGGATATGTAACAAGCTTTTTTTCATATAAATTTTGTATTATCTCTAATGTTTCATCTGGCTTAATTTTAAAACGTTTTGTACATTCGTTTTGGATTTCAGCCAAGTTAAATAAAAGTGGTGCATTTTCTTTTTGCTTAGACTTTTTTAATTCTGTAATAACCGCTTCTTTTCCAGCTAATTCTGCAATAAATTGTTTTGCCTCATCTTCTTTTTTAAATCCTGATTCATTATATAATTTAGGTGATTCGTACATTTTAGATTTTTCATTTACCTTCCATTCAGCTTTAAAAGAAGAATTATCATCACCAAATTCACCTAATATTTTATAATACTTGGTTTTAACAAAATTACGTATTTCTCTTTCGCGAGAAACTATCATTCCTAAAACACAAGTCATAACACGTCCTACAGAAATTGAAGCCTTTTCTTCATTTATTTTACTTGCTAAATTTCTACCGTAAATAATAGAAAGAAGCCTAGAAAAATTAATTCCAATTAAATAATCTTCTTTCGCACGTAAATATGCACTATCTGACAAACTATCATATTCTGTTAAATCTTTTGCTTCTCTTATTCCTCTTAAGATTTCTTCCTCAGTTTGAGAATCTATCCAAACTCTTTTCATCTTCGCATTTGGATTTGGTTTAGCCATCATAAATACAAGCCTTTGTATGTACTCTCCCTCACGCCCAGAGTCTCCAGCATTATATATTTCTTCTATGTCATCTCTTTGCATAAGTGATTGAATTACATTAAATTGGTTTTGAACAGCTGGAATTATCTCGTATTTCCATTCACTTGGTATAAATGGAAGTGTGTCTAAACGCCAAAATTTAAGCTTTTCATCATATTTTTCTGGGTAACTCATAGTTACTAAATGTCCTACACACCAAGTAATTATCCAGTCGTTGCCTTCTATATAACCATTTTTTCTTGTACTATTTATTTTTAATGCTTTAGCAAATTCCATTGCTACTGATGGTTTTTCTGTTATTAATAATTTTTTGCCCATGTTTACTTCCTTTATTTTTTATATATAGAAAATATATATCAATTTTTTATAAAAAACAAGCGAACAAAGCTAATTATTATAAAAATATATGTTGTTTTTGGAAGGTGTCCCTAAAAACAGCATTTAACTCTTGATTTTGTAGCTAAAATGATGTATAATCGTGGAAAATCACGTAATTGAAGGGAGAAAAATAAAATGGCATATAATCATTTAGAAATAGAAAAAAAATGGCAAGAATATTGGGATAAAAACAAAACATTTTATACAGATGTATGGGATTTCTCAAAGCCTAAATATTATGCATTAGACATGTTTCCTTATCCATCAGGAATTGGATTACATGCAGGTCACGTAGAAGGTTATACAGCAACAGATGTTGTTGCAAGATATAAAAGAATGAGAGGCTACAATGTCCTTCATCCTATGGGATGGGATGCTTTTGGTTTACCTGCTGAGCAATTTGCTATTAAAACAGGAAAACACCCAGATGGATTTACACAAGCCAATATAGAAACATTTAAAGTTCAAATTAAAAATTTAGGATTATCTTATGATTGGTCAAAAGAAATTTCTACAGCAGATCCTAAATATTATAAATGGACTCAATGGATTTTCAAACAATTATTTATAGATGGTTATGCAAAAATTGTTGAAATGCCAGTTAACTGGTGTGAAGAACTTGGAACAGTTTTAGCAAACGATGAAGTTATTGATGGAAAAAGTGAAAGAGGTGGCTACCCTGTTGTTCGTAAAAATATGAAACAATGGGTTATTGATACACCAAAATTTGCAGAAAGATTACTTGAAGGATTAGATGAACTTGATTGGCCAGAATCAACTAAAGAAATTCAAAGAAATTGGATTGGAAAATCTGTTGGAGCTGAAGTAACTTTTAAAATTGATGGTCTTGAAAGCACTGAATTTACTGTATTTACCACAAGAGCTGATACTTTATTTGGTGCTACTTATTGTGTACTAGCTCCAGAACATGAACTTGTTGAAAAGATTACAACTTCATCTCAAAAAGAAGCAGTTGAAAATTATATTAAAGAAGCATCTGCAAAATCTGATTTAGAAAGAACTAACCTAAATAAAGACAAAACAGGCGTATTTACTGGAAGTTATGCAATTAATCCTGTAAATAACAAAAAAATTCCAATTTGGATTTCAGATTATGTTTTAGCAAGCTATGGTACTGGTAGCATAATGGCAGTACCAGCTCATGACCAAAGAGATTATGAATTTGCTACAAAGTTTGGACTAGAAATAATCCCTGTTTTAGAAGGCGGAGATGTTTCAAAAGAAGCATTTATAGGTGATGGAATCCACATCAATTCTGATTTCTTAAATGGTCTAAATAAAGAAGATGCAATCAACACAATGATTCAATGGCTTGAAGAAAGAAAAATAGGAACTAAAAAAGTCAACTACAAAATACATGATTGGATCTTTGCACGTCAAAGATATTGGGGTGAACCAATTCCAATTATAAATATGGAAGATGGAACACACATTCCTCTAGATGATAATGATTTACCATTAGTTTTACCTAAACTAACAGACTATGCTCCTAGTAAAACAGGAGATAGCCCTCTAGAAAAAGCAACTGAATGGGTTAATGTTGAAGTAAATGGAAAAAAAGGAAAAAGGGAAACAAGCACAATGCCTGGTTCTGCTGGTTCTAGCTGGTATTTCTTAAGGTACTTAGATCCAGATAATGATAAGGCTTTAGCAGATCCTGAATTAATAAAACACTGGTTGCCAGTTGATTTATACATGGGTGGACCTGAACATGCTGTTGGACACTTAATTTATTCAAGAGTTTGGAATAATTATTTATATGATAAAGGAATTGTTTCAGTTCAAGAACCTTTCAAAAAATTAGTTCATCAAGGAATGATTCTTGGTGCTAATGGAATTAAAATGGGAAAAAGATATCCTGATTTTGCAGTTGATCCTAATGATATTGTTAGAGATTATGGTGCTGATACAATTAGATTATATGAAATGTTTATGGGACCAATTGAAGCTAACAAACCATGGAATGTTAATGGAGTTGAAGGTGCTAGAAGATTTATAGATAGAGTTTATAGGATTTTTGAAGAAAAAGAAATTTCAGATAAGGAAAACAAAAATCTTGAAAAAGTATATCATCAAACAGTTAAAAAAGTTACTGAAGATTTAGATAAACTTCAATATAATACAGCAATTAGCCAAATTATGATTTTTGTTAATGCTATTTATAAAGAAAACCAAGTTCCAATCGAATATGCTGAAGGATTAGTTAAAATGTTAAATCCATTTTCACCTTTTGTTACTGAGGAAATATGGAATAAATTCTTAAAACACAATGAAACAATTACTTATGAACCTTGGCCAACATTTAATGCTGAAAAAGCAATTAGTGATGAAATAACTTTACCAATTCAATTTAATGGTAAATTAAAAGCTACAATTCAAATTGCAGTGGATGAAGACGAAGCTTCTGTAAAAGCTAAAGTACATGAAGCAATT
>JAFRFO010000009.1 GCA_017434295.1 Clostridia bacterium | reverse complement strand
AGCCCACCCCAAGATAAGATATCCCATACCGTAAGGTAGTAAGATTCCTGAAAGACTATCAGGTTAATAGGTTGGAGGTGTAAGTGTAGTAATACATGTAGCTGACCAATACTAATAAATCGAGGGCTTAACCACAATTTTTAAAAAATAAGTAATCGAAAGTTTAAATAAAGTCTAAAACTCATATTTCATCTATGTATTTTTGAGTGTGCTAGTTAAAAGCATACGTTAATTTTCTAGTGACGATGACATTTAGGGTAATACCTGTTCCCATTCCGAACACAGAAGTCAAGCCTAAATGTGCCAAAAATACTTGCGGGTTACCCTGCTGGGAAGATAGGTTGTTGCTAGATTTTTTTTATTTTATTATTTAATAGTTTTAAATACATATTTATATATTTTTCGCTATCCCCATTCTAATTTTTCTCTCGAAAGCAAAGCTTTCGAGAAAAATTGAACGGTCCCCACAATTTCGCTTCAAAATATATAAATATGTATTTAGATATTAATTGAAGAATAATTTATTATATGTTAAAATATAATAAAATAAAAAAATCTAGGAGATGATATTTATGTCAAAAGTTGTTTGGAAAGCTGGAACATTTGAGTATCCTATACCAGCTGTTATGGTTAGCTGTGGAGATATGGATAAATCTAATATAATAACAGTTGCATGGACTGGTATTTTAAATACAAATCCAGCAATGGTTTATATTTCTATAAGACCAACAAGGCATTCATATAATATAATAAAAGAATCTGGTGAATTTGTTATTAATTTAACAACTAAAGATTTGGTTAAACAAACAGATTGGTGTGGTGTTAGAAGTGGTGATAAGTTTGATAAATTCAAAGAAATGAAATTACATAAAGAAAAAGCAAATTTTGTAAAATGCCCATTAATTAAGGAAAGTCCAGTTTCAATTGAATGTAAGGTAAAAGATATAATGGAACTAGGTTCACATCATATGTTTGTGGCAGAAGTATTATCTATTGATGCGGATGAAAAATATATTGATGAAAAAGGTGCTTTTGACATATCTAAATGTGATTTAATTGCTTATGCAAATGGTGGTTATTACCCACTTGGTAAAAAGCTTGGTAAGTTTGGTTTTTCAGTGCAAAAAAAGAAATAAAAAAAACAGCAAATTTATTTTAAAAATTTGCTGTTTTTTGTTGACATTTCTAAGCATTAGTGATAAAATAGATAAGCATATGTATTACGGCGTATGCTCACATCGTTTAAAAAAATAAAAAAGTAAAAAGAAAAAAATACGGAGGTGTATTTAAATGGCAGCTAAAGGACCAAGAGAAAACATAACATTAGAATGTACAGAATGTAAAAGAAGAAATTATATGACATCAAAAAATAAGAGAAATAACACAGATAGACTAGAAATAGTTAAATATTGTAAGTATTGTAAAAAACGTACTACACACAAAGAAACTAAATAATAAGCTATTTTAAGGAGGAAATAAAATGGCTAAAAAAGAAGCAAAAATTGATAATAAAAAAGAAAAGAAAAGCAAGAAGGACAAAACAAGCTTTTTCAAAAGCTTTAAAGCTGAACTAAAAAAAGTTAGTTGGCCAACACCAAAACAACTTATTAACAATACAACAGCAGTTGTAGTTATAGTTATAATTCTTGCTGCAATTGTATTTGTATTAGATTCTGCTTTTGGTGCAGCTAATAAATATGGAATTGATAGCATCAAAAAATCAGTTGCTCCAGTTGAACAAACTACTGAATCAACTGAAGGAGAAACAACAGAAAATGGTAGTGAGGATGTAAATGCAGATGATGTTGTTGAACCTGAAGAAAGTGTTGATGAAGAAAGTAATGAAGTAACTATTGAAGCACCAGATGGAGTAACAGCAGTTACAGAATAATTAAATATAAGGAGGCTTTAATACATGTCTCAAAAAGATTATGATTTAAAACCAAGATGGTATGTAGTTCATACATATTCTGGTTACGAAAATAAAGTAAAAACAGACTTAGAGAAAACGATAAAAAATAGAGAGCTTGAAGAATACTTTTTTGATATCATTGTTCCAATGGAAGAACAAATTGAAATCAAAGATGGAAAAAGAAAAGCTAACTTAAAAAAAGTTTTCCCTGGATATGTTTTAATAAAAATGATTGTAACAGAACAAACTTGGTATATAGTTAGAAATACAAGAGGAGTTACGGGATTTGTAGGTTCAGGAACAGATCCAATACCTCTTACAGACGAAGAAATAAGAAATATGGTATTTGAAGATGTAACAGTAAATGTTGATTATGAAGTAGGAGAACAAGTTCAAGTAATGAATGGTCCATTCGAAGGATTTGTTGGTACAGTTCAAGAAATAAATACTGAAAAACATAAAGTAAAAGTTTTAGTTTCTATGTTTGGAAGAGAAACACCAGTAGAATTAGAATTTTCACAAGTGCAAAAAGTTCAGTAATTAAATCCACATAAATATCAATTTAAAAATTAAGAAAAATTTTAATTAAGTAGACACAATTTTAAAAATTGTAGCCATAAAGAAAGGAATGAATTTTAAAATGGCAGAAAAAGAAATTTCAAATATAATCAAATTACAAATAGAAGCTGGAAAAGCAACTCCAGCTCCACCAGTAGGACCAGCATTAGGTTCAAGTGGTGTAAACATTATGCAATTCGTTAAAGAATTCAATGATAGAACTGCAAATCAACCAGGAATGATAATACCAGTTGTAATTACAGTTTACCAAGATAAATCATTCGAATTTATAACAAAAGTTCCACCAGTTGCAGTTTTAATAAAAAAAGCAATTAAAATTGAAAAAGGTTCAGGAAAACCAAATAAAGAAAAAGTTGCTAAAATAACTAAGGAACAGGTTAAAGCAATTGCAGAACAAAAAATGCCAGACTTAAATGCTGCATCATTAGAAACAGCTATGAGCATGGTTGAAGGTACTGCTAGGTCTATGGGAATAGTAGTAGTTGACTAAAACAATTGAAAATCATCATTTTGCACATTTTTGTTTCATTAATCAGACTTCGACGTACCTTAGTACGCCTTCATCCTGATTAATTCACAAAAATGCACAATATAATAATTTTGAATTGTTTTAATAAATATTATTTATGGGAGAGCAAAGCTCGTTATAACCAAGGGAGGTAAAGAAATGAAAGCAGGAAAAAGATACGCAGAAAGTGCAAAACTTGTTGATAGAAACAAGGAATATGCAATTAAAGAAGCTCTAGACATAGTTGAAAAAATGCCTAAAGCAAAATTTGACGAAACATTAGAATTACACGTAAAATTAGGTGTTGATTCTAAACACGCAGACCAACAAGTAAGAGGTACAGTAGTACTTCCACATGGTACTGGTAAAACACAAAGAGTTTTAGTTTTTGCTAAAGGACCAAAAGCAGAAGAAGCTACAAAAGCAGGAGCTGATTTTGTTGGAGCAGAAGAATTAGTACCAAAAATCCAAAATGAAAACTGGTTTGATTATGATGTAATCGTAGCAACTCCAGACATGATGGGTGTTGTTGGTAGATTAGGTAAAGTATTAGGACCAAAAGGATTAATGCCAAACCCTAAATCAGGAACAGTTACAATGGATGTAACTAAAGCAATAGCTGAAATTAAATCTGGTAAAGTTGAATACAGATTAGATAAAAACAACATTATACACTTAGCATTTGGTAAATTATCATTTGGAGCTGCTAAATTAGCAGAAAACTATGAAACAGTTATGAATGCTATAATCAAAGCTAAACCAGCTGCTGCAAAAGGTCAATACATTAAGAGTGTTGCTATAACAACAACAATGGGACCTGGATTATACATTGACCAAAAATAATTTAATATTAAATAATATAGCCAAAGACAGTAGGCAAAAAATAAGTCCTACCGAGGTATATAAATTGAGAAAATAAGTACTCTTTATATGCCTATGGCTATAAAGAGTTTTTATTTATGTTATTAAGTTTATAGTATAATACTAAAATATTAACTATAAAACCAAATAAACAATATACAAAAGCCAGGAGGTGAAAATTAAATGGCAAGTGAAAAAATCTTAAATCAAAAGAAAGAAGAAGTTACAGCTTTAGCTAATAAAATTAAAGATGCTAAATTAGTACTTCTTGCAGATTACAGAGGAATTAATGTTGAAGATGTTACAAACTTAAGAACAACATTAAGAAACGCAAATGCTGAATACAAAGTAATAAAGAACAATATTACAAAAAGAGCATTAGCAGAAGCAGGAATTGAAGGTTTAGAAGATAAACTAGAAGGACCTACAGCTGTTATAATGACAAATGAAGATTATTTAGAACCAACTAAAGCAATCTATAAATTCAGCAAAGAAAATGATTTTTATAAAATCAAAGGTGGAGTAATTGAAGGTAAAGTAATGACAGCAGAAGAAATTATTACTTTAGCAAAATTACCATCAAAAGAAACATTACTATCTATGCTTGCTGGTGCTTTACTTGGAAACATTTCAAAACTTGCAGTTGCACTTGATCAAGTTAAGGTACAAAAAGAAAATACAGCAGAAGCATAGTAAAACAAATTATTAAAATAGAGTTGTATACTTAAATTACTAAAAGAATAATCAGAGTTGTGAACTTAAATCACAAAAATAATAAAAAATAAAATTGGAGGATTTTAAAATGAATAAAGAAGAAATGATTGAAGAAATCAAAAAAATGACAGTAGTTGAATTAGCTGACTTAGTAAAAGCTATAGAAGAAGAATTTGGAGTATCTGCAGTTGCAGCAGCAGCACCAGCAGCAGCTGGAGCAGTAGCTGGAGCAGCAGCTGAAGAAAAATCAGCATTTAATGTAGTATTAACAGATGCTGGTGATCAAAAAATAAAAGTAATTAAAGTAGTTAGAGATGCTACAGGTTTAGGATTAAAAGAAGCTAAAGATTTAGTTGATGGAGCACCTAAAACAGTTAAAGAAAACGTAGCTAAAGAAGAAGCTGAAGACTTAAAAGCAAAATTTGCTGAAGTTGGAGCTACTGTTGAATTACAATAATTAGTATAATAAAAAAAGAGCTTAGGTGAAGTTGTCAACAAAAAGTAGACACTAAAAAAGACTCTATGGAAACCCTAGTTGAGTTCTATACTCAACTGGGGTTTTATAATTTAGTGCATAACTTGGTCTATAATTATTATTATCTTCTACTAAATCTTTTATATATTCTTGAACTGTGTTATAATTATTTATATCAAAATCAATATACATTTCTTTCTTTAGCCATCCATTTTTAGATTCTATTACTGGGTTATCTGTTGGTGTTCCAGCTCTAGACATGGATCTGGTTATTGAAATATTTTCAAATGTTTTATTGAATGATAAAGAAGAGTATACAGCACCTTGATCTGTGTGAAATATTGTTTCAAGGTCTTTGTATCCTCTTTTATTTTTACTCCTAAGCATTGATTTTAATGCTTCTCTATGGTTCTGTATTCCATTTCCAAATTGTGATTCTCTTACATCATAACCTACTATTTCATTATTGAATACATCTAAATAGAAAGTCCAATCATATGGTTTTCTTTTGAACCATATTCTTGTTGTATCTGACACTATTTTTTCAAAAGGTCTATTTGTTTTCCAATTTCCCTTTATTTTATTTTCATATTTTATTGATTCTTCTCCTGGTTTTTTATATTTATAGTGCTTTGCTTTTGATTTTATTTTTAAAGCCTTACATACCTTATGCACTAAATTGTCTGTAACAATCCATCCTGTTTCACTTAATATTTTTGCATTTATTCTTCTATATCCATAACTTGGTTTTCTTCTATGTATATCTCTAATTAATTTTTCTAATTCTATTCTATCTATTTCATATTTATTTAATTTGTCTTTATGCTTTAACCATTTATAATAACCACTTCTAGATGCGTTCATATATTCACATAACGATTTAATATTAAATTCTTTACTTAATTTTAGTATTATCTCAAATTCACTTTTTTTTATTATTTGAAGATTACAACTGAACCATCTCCTTTCAACATGTAACCTTTTTTTAATCTTTCATTCTCAATTCTTAATTTCATATTTTCATATTCTAATTTTTCTAAAGCTGTTAAGTTTTTTCTTTTTGAATATTTAGCTAATGGATTACCTGGTTTTTTCTTATTTTCTAAAGCTAATTCTCCTTGTTCTAAATATCTTTTTATCCAAGTACAAATCATTCCATCAGAAATATTTTCATTTATTCCGACTTGTCTTGCAGATAATCCTTCGTTTAAAACTTTATTTATAATTTTTAACTTATCTTCTTTAGACCAATATCTATTTTTTCCACCTTTAGTTCTTCCCATATTATTACCCCTTTCTTCTTTATTATAGCAAAAAAATAAATGTAAACACTTTTTTTGTGTCTACATTTATTTTATCACTTCACTTAGGCTCTTTTTTTATTTAATATATTTACTCAAAATATTTTTACAATTTTCAATAATAGTATTTTCATCTAAACTCGTAAGTTTTCTATTTTCCATTAAAACTTTTCCGCCAACAATAGTAGTTTCAACATCGGTGCCTTTAGCATTATAAACAATATCAGCAAAAACATCATTAATAGGTTGAGCTATACTATTTGATAAATCTAAAACAATTAAATCTGCAAGTTTGCCAATCGTAATACTACCAATTAAATCTTCTTTATTTAAAGCCTTTGCTCCATTAATTGTTGCCATTTTAAGTATTTCGTAAGCAGGAAGTAGTATTGGATTTTCATTAATTCCTTTTTGTAAAAGCCCTGTAAATTTCATAGTTTCGAACATATCTAAATTAGAACCACTACCTTGACCATCTGTACCTAAAGAAACTGTTATTCCATTTTCTAGCATTTTAGGAACATTTGCAATACCACAACCAAGTTTTAAATTACTAATAGGGCAGTGAGAAACTTTTATATTATATTTACTAAAGATTGGATAATCTTCATCAGATAGTTTTACACAATGAGCAAAGATGCTATTTGTATTTTCAAAATTATCTCTTACAATTTCAAATGGCTTTTTACCACTATAGTTTTTAGAAATATCAGTTGCTTCTTGACTATTTTCTAAATAATGCATGTGAATGTTTAAATTATGTTTTTTTGCAAGAGATATTGCTTTATCTACTCCAATTTGACTTGTGGTATATAAACCATGAATACCAACATTTATATACACATTACTATATTTACCATTATAGTTATTAATTAAACTTTCTAACTCACTAAAACGGCCATCTAAATTATTATCTATATCCATTACTACTCTTGTAAGTTCTGCTCTAATACCAGATTCAACTACAGCTTTTATAATATCTTCAGGGAAAAAGTATTGATCATTTACTGTTGTTGTACCTGTTTTAATCATTTCAATACAAGATAGTAAAGATGATTTATAAATATCATCTCCAGTTAATTTGTCTTCAATCGGCCATATTTTTTGAGTTAGCCAGTCTTGTGTTTGATATCCATCAACTGATTCTCTAAATATACTCATACCAATATGAGAATGTGTATTAATTAATCCAGGTAAAACATATTTGTTTGTGGCATCTATTACTTTTATATTAGATGTGTTTAAATTTTTACCAATTTGTTCTATTTTATCTTCATTAATTAATATATCTACTCCATATTCTATTTTTTCTCTATTTTCATCCATAGATATTAAATTACAGTTTTTTATTAGTGTTTTCATTATAGTTTGCTATCCTTTCTATACAATACTTTTTTTATTGTAATAATTAATATAGTTACATTTTAATATATTTATTAAAAAAATACAAGAATAAAATTCTTATTACCCCTTGAATAAAAAAACAAAAATAGTGTATAATCTAGTTGGTAAAATGGTTAATAGTTAACCTTAAAATAAAAATAGAAACCAAGGAGGAAGAATATGGATAGAAAAGTAAAAGTAGTTCAATATGGTGCTGGTAAAATGAGCGTATATACAATGAGATATGTGTATGAAAAAGGAGGAGAAGTAGTAGGAGCTGTTGATGTAAATCCTGCAGTAATTGGTAAAGATATAGGCGAAATAATGGGCACAGAAAATAAAGGGGTTAAAGTTGTAGATGTAAAAGATGCAGAAGAAATGCTAAAACAAACTAATCCAGATATAGTTATAGTAGAAACTATGAGCTTAATAAAAGATGTAGAAGATGCTTTAATGCTTTGCGCAAAGCTTGGAATAAATGCAATTACAACATGTGAAGAAGCGTTTTTCCCAATGAATTCAAATCCAGGAATTACAACTAAACTTGATGAACTTGCAAAACAAAATAATTGTACAATTACAGGAAGCGGATACCAAGATATTTATTGGGGACAATTAATTTCAAGTATAGCAGGTTCAACTCAAACAATTAAAAAAATAAAAGGAAGTTCAAGCTATAATGTGGAAGACTATGGAATAGCCTTAGCAAAAGCTCATGGTGCAGGTCTTACTATGCAAGAATTTGATGAGCAAGTTGCTTCTGTAGATAAAATAACTGATGAAGAAAGACAAGAGGTGATAAATAAAGGAGAATATTTACCATCTTATATGTGGAATGTAAACGGATGGCTTTGTGAAAAACTAGGCTTAACAGTAAAACGTCAAACTCAAAAAACAGTACCACAAACATATAAAGAAGATATTTATTCATCAACGTTAGGTATGACTGTTAAAGCTGGAGATGCAACAGGAATGAGTGCAGTAGTTACAACAGAAACAGAAGAAGGAATTGTAATAGAAAGTGAATGTATTGGAAAAGTATATTCAAAAGAAGATTTTGACAAAATCGAATGGACAATAGAAGGAGAACCGAATACTACAATAGTTGTCAATAGACCAGCAACAGTAGAACTTACATGTGCTAGCGTAGTAAACAGAATACCAGATGTTATAAATGCAAAACCAGGATATGTTCCAACAGAACAAATAGGAGAACTAAACTTTAAAAAGACTATTTAAAAATTCCTGCCAAAAGGGATGGGCTTTTTTGGCAGAGAAACAAGAAGCGTTTGCGATTTTTATAAAAAAGCTTGATTTTTCCGTATTTTTGTGTTATAATTAAAATGGTTTTTTATAAAACAAAAAAAGAGAGGAAAGAAAAATGAGTAAAATAATAGATTTTTTTAAAATGTTTAGTAGCTCATCAGAAGCTGATTTAACTGAAGAAGAAAATATTTTAAATGATGAAACTCTAAGTAAAGAGGAAAAACAAGAATTAATTAAAACTTTGAAAGAAACTGATACAATTGCACATAAATTGTGGTCAGATGATTTAAAAGTGGCTAAAAGAATTAAATTAACTAAGAATGATGAAAAAGCTAAATTAAAAATTGATTCTAAATTAATAAATAGCAAAAATATTAATGAAAATGAAGTATCTAAAGGAAATGGCAGAGGAATTGCTAGATAAATATTAGCGCTATTTAAAATTCATTTTGGCAATGATAATTATAATAAATTAGAAAAATAATTAAATTATTATATAAAATACAAGAAAATTTTGGTTTTCTTGTATTTTTGTCTTGACAAAAGGCTAAAATACTAGTATAATACTTATTGTCGTTAGATATGGCGAAGTAGCTCAGCTGGCTAGAGCGTTCGGTTCATACCCGAAAGGTCGTGAGTTCGATTCTCTCCTTCGCTACCAAGACTAAAAAAATACACAAAAATAAGATGTTTCAAACATTTTGAAACATCTTATTTTTGGCTTAAATCACTTATTAACCACTTGGTTTAGAATAAAGTACAATGTATTTACTTATTTTTTATCATTCAATAACAAATTTAAAATCTCAGGGTAGATATCTTGTGCATTTTTATTCCAATTATCTACAATTCTTTTTGCTCTTTCACGAGAACCTGCAAAAGTCTTAACTTCAAAAATTGTCTCATTGTTTTCCACAATCTTACATCTAATTGTGTAATCATTTTCACTTTTTGGAGTATATTCAGCAATTACAGATGCTTCTTTTTCTATATTTAATAATTCTTGTTTAAAAATATTATCAGCTTTTAATTTTATTATTCCTGGTAAAACTTCTTTTGTAAGAGATAATGCATTTTTTCCTTCAGATGTTATTTTTATAAGCTCGTTTTCGTCTTTAGTGTAGGTACCTACTAGCTTTGAATCGATTAAATCTGTTAAAACTTGTTTAAAGTAAAAGTAATTTATATTATTAATTGAAGAAACTATTTTATATAAGCCATCTTCAGTTATATCATTATTTATTTGTTCTAACAAATATAGTATTAAAACTTTATTTTCGGCCAAAGCAGTATTATCTGAATTTGATTTCATAAATAGCACTCCTTACCTAATTTTTTTTGAATTATATCACAAAAGTATTAAAATGTAAAGAAAAAATAAAGCAATTAGTTTTATAAAATAAAAATTTAAAAAATTTTTATATTTTTTTTAAAATATCAGAAAATTTTTCAAAATATGCTTGACATACGGAATAAAGCATTATATAATATATAAGCATGAGTTTAGCGTTGAAGCCAAATGTGGCTACATCCTTACGGAATAAAGGATGGAGGGAACTTTGGTGGAGTATGTCATGGCAAAGACCAGGCGGTAAGTTAAGTTATTTGCAGTAATCCGTAAGTGTAGATAACATTACACAAGTTAATTTAAAGCTTAATCTAAAGCAAAAAAGTGGAAGATTACATATTTAAATTGCTGTGTTAAAAATGCATACTTATCCCAAAATCATCATGCATATTTTGGGTTTTTATATAGGTGATATTCAAAACACCAGAATGCGTTTTAACTTGCCAACTAGTAATTTTTAAAAAAGCCTTAATAATAAGGCAAAAACATTATTTAAAAGGAGGGAAAATTACAATGGCAAAAAGTACAGTAGTAAGTAGTGAAAAAATTAGAATAAGACTTAAAGCTTATGACCATGTAGTTTTAGATCAGTCTGCTGAGAAGATAGTAGATACTGCTAAGAAAACAGGAGCAAAGGTTTCAGGACCTATTCCACTACCAACACAAAAAGAAGTAGTAACAATTTTACGTTCTCCACACAAATACAAAGATTCAAGAGAACAATTTGAAATGAGAACACACAAAAGAGTTATAGACATTCTTTACCCAACACAAAAAACAGTTGATAGCTTAACAAAATTAGAATTACCAGCTGGTGTTGATATAGAAATAAAAATGTAATTATAATTTAAGTTTAAATTAAAAATCAAAAACCAATGCTGGAACTCACAAAGAGTTCCGATTAGAAGCAAGTAGTACAAGGCAAACGAGCGAAAAAACCGGAGGCGTACGATGGTACGTCGAGGATTTTTGAGGCGATGTTTAACGCAGTAATACGATGCTTATAATTGGAAATCCAGCCAATAGGAGGAGAGAAAGGTAAATGAAAAAAGGAATTATAGGAAGAAAAGTTGGAATGACACAAATCTTTGATGAAAAAGGAAATGTAATTCCAGTAACAGTTATAGAAGCTGGACCATGTGTTGTAGCTCAAGTAAAAACTGTTGAAACAGACGGATACCAAGCTGTTAAATTAGGATTTGGAGATGTAAAAGATAAACACATCAATAAACCAGAACAAGGTGTATTCAAAAAAGCTAAATTAGCTAACAAAAAACATTTAAGAGAATTTAGATTAGATTCTGTAGAAGGAATGAACGTTGGAGATGAATTAAAAGCTGACGTATTTGCTGCAGGAGATAAAATAGATGTTCAAGGAACATCAAAAGGAAAAGGTTTCCAAGGTGTTATTAAACGTCATGGACAACACAGAGGACCAATGGGACATGGTTCAATGTATCACAGAAGACCAGGTTCAATGGGACCAACATCTACACCAGGTAGAGTATTTAAAGGTAAAAAACTTCCAGGACATATGGGAAGAGTTACAGTTACAATACAAAACTTAGATGTTGTAAGAGTTGACTTAGATAAAAATGTAATATTAGTAAAAGGAAGCGTTCCAGGAGCAAAAGGAGCAATTCTAAAAATAAAATCAGCTGTAAAGGCTAGTAAATAGTAGGAAGGAGGAAACAAAATGCCAAAAATAGATGTTTATGATATAAAAGGTAAAAAAGTTAGTGATGTTGAATTAGCAGATAGCATATTTGGTATTGAACCAAACGAAGCTATAGTACATAGCGTTTTAGTAAACTATTTAGCTAATCAAAGACAAGGTACACAAAGTACAAAAACTAGAGCAGAAGTTAGTGGTGGTGGAAGAAAACCATGGAGACAAAAAGGAACAGGTAGAGCAAGACAAGGAAGTATAAGAGCACCACAATGGATTAAAGGTGGTATAGCTTTAGGTCCAAAACCTCGTTCATATAAATATACAGTAAATAAGAAAGAAAGAAGACTTGCTATTAAGTCAATATTAAGTTCTAAAGTATTAGAAAAAGAATTAACAGTAGTAGATAAATTAGAATTAGCTGAAATTAAAACTAAAACAATGGTTAAAGCTTTAGCAGACCTTAAAGTAGAAGGAACAACATTAATAGTTCTTCCAGAAAATAACAAAAATGTTTTAATGTCAGCAAGAAATATTGAAGGTGTAAAAACAATTACATTAAACAATATCAATGTATATGATTTATTAAAATATAGTAAATTAGTTCTACCTCTAGACACTGTTAAAAAATTAGAGGAGGTGTACGCATAATGGTAGCAGAAGAAGTTATCGTAAGACCAGTAGTTACAGAAAAGAGTAATGAAGAAATACAACAAGGTAAATATACTTTTGAAGTAAACAAAAAAGCAACAAAAGTTGATATAGCAAAAGCAGTAGAAAAATTATTTGAAGTTAAAGTGTTAAAAGTTAATACAATGACAGTTAAAGGAAAAACAAAAAGAGTTGGAGTACATCAAGGAAAAACAGCAGATTGGAAAAAAGCTGTTGTTACAATAGACACAGTATTAGCTGAAAAATCTTACCTAACAAAAGGTGGAAAATCAGTTAAAATGTCTAAGAAGTATAAGGACTCTATTGATGAGTTCATGGGAGCATAGCCCAAGATAGTTATCGAGAAAGAACTCGGATAATAAAAAATATCTGTTATGCGGAGCAGGAAAAACATCCGTAAATATAAGAAAGTAAGAGGATTTAGCAAAAACAAGTATTGCTAGGAAAACGAGCAAAAAATCCGGAGGCGTACAAAGGTACGTCGAGGAATTTTGAAGCGAAGTTTGACAATGCAAGACGAAGTTTTTCATAAATCCGAAAGGAGAAAGTAATGAAACATTTTAAAGCTTACACACCATCAAGAAGAAATATGACTGTATCAGATTTTGCTGAAATAACAAAACAAACTCCTGAAAAATCTTTATTAGCAAAGAAAAAGAAAAATGCAGGAAGAAATTCTTATGGTAGAATCACAGTTAGACATCAAGGTGGCGGAAATAGACAAAAATATAGAATAATTGATTTTAAAAGAAATAAAGACAATGTAGAAGCTACTGTAATTGGAATTGAATATGATCCAAACAGAAGCGCAAATATTGCTTTAATAGAATACAAAGATGGAGAAAAAGCTTATATATTAGCACCACAAGGAATTACAGATGGAAGCAAAGTAATATCTGGAGAAAATGTAGATATTAAACCAGGTAACAGCATGCCAATATCAAGTATTCCAGTAGGTACATTAATTCACAATATAGAATTAAATCCAGGTCAAGGTGGAAAATTAGCAAAAGCTGCTGGACAAAGTGCTCAATTAATGGCTAAAGAAGGAAAATACGCACACGTAAGACTTCCTTCAGGAGAAATGAGATTAGTTCTTGCTAAATGTAGAGCAACTATCGGAGTTTTAGGAAATTCAGATCATGAAAACGTAAAACTAGGTAAAGCAGGAAGAACAAGACATTTAGGAATTAGACCAACAGTTAGAGGTTCTGTTATGAACCCAGTAGATCACCCTCATGGTGGTGGTGAAGGTAGAGCACCAGTAGGACACGCTGGACCATTAACACCTTGGGGTAAACCAGCTCTTGGATATAAGACAAGAAATAAGAAAAAATTATCTAACAAATTTATAGTTAAGAGAAGAAAATAAGAAGGAGGAAATATAGGATATGTCAAGATCAAGTAAGAAAAAACCTTTCGTAGCTGAATCTTTATTAAAGAAAATTGAAGCTATGAATGAATCTGGAAAAAAAGAAGTTCTTAAAACATGGTCAAGAGCTTCAACAATATATCCACAAATGGTTGGACACACAATAGCTGTACATGATGGAAGAAAACATGTTCCAATTTACATTTCAGAAGAAATGATCGGTCATAAGTTAGGTGAATTTGCTCCTACAAGAACATTCAAAGGTCATTCAGGAGAAAAAACAACTAAAGCAGATTAATTAAAATAAAACCTATAAATAAAGGAGAAAAAAATCTCTAAAATTAATAAGGAGGGAAAAATAGTGGAAGAGACAACAACACAAGTAAGAGAAGCTAGAGCAACTCTAAATTATGCAAGAATTTCAGCTAGAAAAGTTAAAATAGTTGCAGATTTAATTAGAGGAAAAGATGTAGACGAAGCAATATCAATTGTTAAATTTACACCAAAAGCTTCATCTGAAGTAATAGAAAAACTATTAAAATCAGCTATAGCAAATGCTGAAAACAACCACGAAATGAAAAAAGAAAGCCTATATGTTGCAGAAATTTTTGCAAATCAAGGGCCAACATTAAAAAGAATTAGACCAGCAGCAAAAGGTAGTGCAGTAAGAATAAGAAAAAGAACAAGTCATATAACAATTGTTTTAAAGGAAAGAAATTAATAAGAAAAGGAGGCATAATTTAAAAATGGGACAAAAAGTACATCCAACTGGAGTTAGAGTTGGAATTATAAAAGACTGGAATTCTAAATGGTATGCAGATTCTAAAAACTTTGCAGATTATTTAGTAGAAGACCAAAAAATTCGTAAATTTTTAAAGAAAAAATTATTTCTTGCTGGAATTTCAAAAATCGAGATAGAAAGAACAGCAAAAATGGTTAAAGTTAATTTATTTACAGCAAAACCAGGTATAGTAATTGGTAAAGGTGGAGCTGGTGCAGAAACAATTAAACAAGAAGTAGAAAAATTAATCAACAAAGAAGTTAATTTAAATATTGTTGAGGTTAAAGATGCTGATACAGATGCACAATTAGTTGCAGAAAATATCGCTGGACAACTAGAAAGAAGAATTTCATTCAGAAGAGCTATGAAACAATGTATGCAAAAATCTTTAAAAGCAGGTGCTTTAGGTATTAAAACTGCAGTATCTGGAAGATTAGGTGGAGCTGACATGGCTAGAACTGAATTCTATAAAGAGGGAAATATTCCTCTACAAACTTTAAGAGCTGATATTGATTATGGATTTGCAGAAGCTGATACAACATATGGAAAAATCGGTGTTAAAGTATGGATTTACAAAGGTGAAGTTCTTCCAACTAAGAAAGTGGAAGGAGGAGAGCAATAATGCCATTAATGCCAAAAAGATCTAAATTTAGAAAAATGCAAAAAGGTAGAATGAGAGGAAAAGCAACAAGAGGAAACAGAGTTACAGATGGAGAATATGGAATTCAAGCTGTTACTGCTGGATTAATTACAGGAAATCAAATTGAAGCTGCTCGTATTGCTATGACTCGTTATGTAAAAAGAGGTGGAAATGTTTGGATTAAAATATTCCCAGACAAACCTATAACATCTAAACCAATTGGTACTCGTATGGGTAAAGGTAAAGGTGCTCCAGAATACTGGGTTGCAGTAGTAAAACCAGGAAGAGTTATGTTTGAAATCGGTGGAGTTCCTGAAGCAGATGCTAAAGAAGCTTTAAGACTTGCAATGAATAAACTACCTAACAAAACAAAAATTATTGCAAGAGAAACTGAAAAGGTAGGTGATAGTGATGAAGATAAATAAAATAAGAGAAATGTCTTCACCAGAACTAGAAAAAGAATTAGGTGAACTAAAAACAGAATTATTCAAATTAAAATTTAGTTTAGCTACAAACGGATTAGATAATCCTATGAAAATTAAAGAAGTTAAAAAAGATATAGCTAAAATAAACACTGTATTAACAGAAAGAAAAATAGAAGAAGCTAAAAAAGCTTAAGAAAGGAGTAGTCTAAATGGAAGAAAGAAATCTTCGTAAAGCTATGATAGGTACAGTTGTATCTGATAAAATGGATAAAACTGTAGTTGTAGCTGTAGAAACAAGTGTTAGACATACAGTATATAAAAAGACAGTAAAAAGAACATATAAACTAAAAGCACATGACGAAGCAAATGAATGCAAAGTTGGAGACAGAGTTAAAGTCATGGAAACAAGACCACTTTCTAAAGATAAAAGATGGAGAGTAGTTGAAATAGTTGAGAAAGCAGTAATTAAATAAGAAAGGAGAAACCAAAATGATACAACAACAATCAATATTAAAGGTAGATGATAACACAGGTGCAAAAGAAATTATGTGCATTAGATGTTTAGGCGGATCTTACAGAAAAACATCAAATATTGGTGATATAATAGTTGCTTCAGTTAAAGACGCAACACCAGGTGGAGTTGTTAAAAAAGGTGAAGTTGTTAAAGCTGTTATAGTAAGGTCTAAAAAAGGATTAAGAAGATCAGATGGTTCATATATAAAATTTGATGAAAATGCAGCTGTTATAATTAGAGAAGACGGTACTCCTAGAGGAACTCGTATTTTCGGGCCAGTTGCTAGAGAGTTAAGAGAGAAAGATTATATGAAAATACTTTCATTAGCTCCAGAAGTACTATAAAACAAGTATATAGAAAAGGAGGAAAACCTTAAATGAGAATTAAAAAAGGAGATACAGTTCAAGTATTATCAGGAAATGATAAAGGAAAAACTGGTGAAGTATTAGAAGTAATTCCTAAAGATTCTAAAGTAATTGTTAAAGGTGCAAATGTTAGAAAAAAACATGTTAAACCAAGAAAACAAGGAGAAGAAGGCGGAATTATACCAGTTGAATGCAGTATGCCAATTTCTAAAGTAAATGTTGTTTGCCCTAAATGTGGTAAAGTAACAAAAGTTGGATACAAAGAAGAAAAAGATGGAAAAGTTCGTGTTTGCAAAAAATGCGGAGCTACATTAAAATAAAAATAGAAAGGAGGATTAATTTAAAATGGAAAAATTAAGAGAACAATATGAAAAAGAAGTAATCCCAGCATTAATGAAAAAATTTGAATATAAATCAGTTATGCAAGTTCCAAAACTTGACAAAATAGTTATAAATATAGGATTAGGAGATATTAAAGAAAATCCTAAATCATTAGAAAATGCTATGAATGATTTAATGAATATAACTGGACAAAAACCAGTTGTAACAAAAGCAAAAAAATCAATCGCTGCATTTAAATTAAGAGAAGGTGTAAACATTGGATGCAAAGTTACATTAAGAAAAGATAAAATGTATGATTTTGTATATAAATTATTCAATGTTGCTCTTCCAAGAGTAAGAGATTTTAGAGGGGTATCTAACAATTCTTTCGATGGTAGAGGTAACTACTCTATGGGTATAAAAGAACAATTAATATTCCCAGAAATTGAATACGATAAAATTGATAAGCTAAGAGGTATGGATATAATCTTTGTAACAACAGCTGAAACTGACGAAGAAGCTAAAGAATTATTAAAACTTCTTGGAATGCCTTTTAGTATCTAATTAGTCAAAGAGAAAGGAGAACACTATGGCTAAAAAATCAATGAAAGTAAAACAAGCTAGACCACAAAAATATACAACTAGAGAATACAATAGATGTAAATTATGTGGTAGACCACACAGTTTTATTAGAAAATATGGGATTTGCCGTGTATGCTTTAGAGAATTAGCACATAAGGGAGAGATTCCAGGTGTTAAAAAAGCATCTTGGTAGTAATTCATTAGTATAGAAAAATAATTAAGAAGGAGGTAAGTAATTAAATGAACATTACAGATCCAATAGCAGACATGTTAACAAGAATTAGAAATGCA
Organism: Clostridia bacterium; assembly: GCA_017434295.1. GTDB lineage: Bacteria > Bacillota > Clostridia > TANB77 > CAG-508 > CAG-269. Next base: position 10,899 of record JAFRFO010000009.1, on the reverse strand, counting down.
AATAGTTCTAAACATAAAACAGTAGATGTTCCTTCATCAAAAATGAAGTTAGAAATAGCTAAAATTTTATTTGAAGAAGGATATATAAAATCTTATGAGGAAATAAGTGATGAAACTCAAGGAATCATAAGAATTACTCTTAAATATGATGAAAAAGGTACAAGAGTAATTGATGGATTAAAAAGAATTAGTAAACCAGGACTTAGAGTATATGCATCAAAAGATGAATTACCTAAAGTTTTAAATGGTTTAGGAATAGCTATAATTTCAACATCAAAAGGATTAAAAACTGATAAAGAAGCTAGAGAATTAGGTGTTGGTGGAGAAGTTTTAGCTTATATCTGGTAATAAAAAGTTCGATTTAAAATTAAGTAGAAGAAAAGGAGGAAATAAAATGTCAAGAATAGGAAATAAGTCTATTACAGTTCCAGCTGGTGTTGAAGTAAAAGTAGACGGAAACCACATTATGGTAAAAGGACCAAAAGGAACATTAGAAAGAGACTTACATAAAAACGTATCTGTTGAAGTTAATGAAAACGTTATTACTGTAAAAAGAATTGATGATGAACCATTTAATAGAAGTTTACATGGATTAACTAGAACATTAATCAACAATATGGTAAATGGTGTAGTTAACGAATTTACTAGAGAATTACAAATTAATGGTGTTGGTTACAGAGTTCAAAAACAAGGTAACAACTTAAATTTAACATTAGGTTATTCTCATCCAGTAATTTTTGAAGCACCACAAGGAATTACTTTTGATGTTCCAAATGCAAATACAATTATTGTAAAAGGAATTGATAAAGAATTAGTTGGTCAAACAGCAGCAGAAATTAGAACAAAAAGACCACCTGAAGTATATAGAGGTAAAGGTATCAAGTATGCTGAAGAAGTTATTAGGAGAAAAGAAGGTAAAACTGGAAAATAATTTTAAGAAAGGAGCTTAAAAATGGTTAAGAAAACTGATAGAAAGTTTGAAAGAACAAGAAGACATATAAGAGTTAGAACAAAAATATCTGGAACACAAGAAAGACCAAGATTATGTGTTTTTAGAAGCAATAGCAATTTATATGTTCAAGTAATTGATGATGTTGCTGGAAAAACTTTAGTTCAAGCTTCTACATTAGATAAAGGTGTTAAAGAAAAACATGCTAATAAAGTAGCAGCAAAAGAATTAGGTTTATTAATTGCTAAAAAAGCACAAGAAAAAAATATAAAAACTGTAGTTTTTGACCGTGGTGGATATATTTATCATGGTGTAGTAAAAGAATTAGCAGAAGCTGCTAGAGAAGGCGGTTTAGAATTCTAGTAAAAATTAATTAAGGAGGGAAAACAAAACCAATGGAAGAAAATAACGAATTAAAAGAAAAAGTTGTTGCTATAAACAGAGTTGCTAAAGTTGTTAAAGGTGGTAGAACTTTTAGATTTAGTGCTGTTGTAGTTGTTGGTGACGAAAACGGACATATTGGTGTTGGTAATGGTAAAGCAGCAGAAGTTCCAGATGCTATTAAAAAAGCTATTCAAGAAGCTAAGAAAAATTTAATAGAAGTACCAATTGTTGGAACAACTGTACCACATGAATATATTGGTAAATTTGGTAGTGCCAATGTTATGTTAAAACCAGCTGCAGTAGGTACTGGAGTTATCGCTGGAGGAAGCGTAAGACCAGTATTAGAACTTGCAGGATATAAAGATATTAGAACAAAAGTTATTGGAACAAATAATCCAAGAAACGTTGTTTATGCTACAATTGAAGGATTAAAATCTATGCAAACAGCAGAACAAGTAGCTAAAAAAAGAGGTAAAAAAGTAGAAGAAATTTTATAATTTAAACTATTTTAGAAATTGAAGGAGGTGCTAACCAAATGAAACTTGGAGAATTAAAACCAGCTGTAGAAAAAGTAAAAAGAACAAGAGTTGGACGTGGTGTAGGTTCTGGTATAGGAAAAACATCAGGTAAAGGTCATAAAGGACAAAAAGCAAGATCTGGTGGAGGAGTAAGACGTGGATTTGAAGGTGGTCAAACTCCATTATATAGAAGATTACCAAAAAGAGGATTTACAAACATTCACGCTTTAAATTATACAGAAGTTACATTTAAAATGTTAAATAAATCAAAAGCAACAGATGTAACAGCCGAAAGCCTATTAGAAGAAGGAATAATAGGAAAAATTAATGACGGAATAGTAGTTTTAGCTACTGGAAAATTAGAGAAAAAATTAAATGTAAAAGCTAAAAGATTTACAGCTAAAGCAAAAGAACAAATCGAAGCTTTAGGCGGAAAGGCTGAGGTGATTTAATTGTTTAAAACTATAAAAAATGCATTATCTACACCTGAGGTTAGAAAAAAATTATTATTTACATTATTATTAATAGTAATTTTTAGACTAGGATGTTACATATCAGTTCCAGGAGTTAATACATTAGTATTAGACTCTAATGGAGCATCAGAAGGAATATCTGGTTTAATAGATATGATATCTGGTGGAGCATTTTCTAGATTTTCATTATTTGCAATGTCAATCACTCCATACATTACAGCATCAATTGTTATTCAATTATTAGGAATGATTATACCATCTTTAGAGAGATTAACTAAAGAGGGAGGAGAAGAAGGAAAGAAGAAAATAAACAGATATACAAAATTACTTACTATTGTTTTAGCAGCAATAGAAGCAATTGGAGTTTATTTATCTTATAAATCTTCTGGAGTATTCGTAGATGATAGTTTCTTAACAGCTGCAATGGTTGTTGGAGGATTAGTTGCAGGAACATCAATACTTATGTGGCTTGGTGAACAAATTACAAGCAAAGGTATTGGAAATGGTATATCAATAATTATTTTAGTTGGTATTATTTCTAGACTTCCTTATGGAATAGGAAATCTATGGAATTTAATTATGACAGAAGAAGGATTTAGTACAACAGGATTATTAATAGTTTTAGGAGTAATTATAGGAGCTTTATTATTAGTAGCAGCTGTTGTATTTGTACAACAAGCTGAGAGAAAAGTTCCAGTACAATACTCAAAAAGAGTTGTAGGAAGAAAAATGGTAGGAGCACAAAATACACATATTCCATTAAAACTTGCTATGGCAGGTGTAATGCCAATAATTTTTGCTTCATCATTTATGACATTCCCAGCTATGATTATACAAATATTTGTTAAAGACATAGCTACACAGCAAGGATTCTGGGCAGGAGTATATAAATTTTCAATTGCTACATCAACAACAGCAATAAATGTAGAACCTATACCAATAGGATTTTCAATAGGCAACGCATTAGTTTATTTATTATTGATAGTAGGATTTACATTCTTCTATACTTATGCTACATTTAACCCTGCTGAAATATCAAACAATATTAAACAAAATGGTGGATTTATACCAGGAATTAGAGCTGGAAAACCAACAACAGATTATTTGTCAAATATTATTTCAAAATTGACATTATTTGGAGGATTTTTCTTAGCTGTAATTGCTATAATCCCAATGTTAATTAGATTCTTACCATCAAGCTTAGGAAACATTGCTTTTGGTGGAACATCAATATTAATTGTTGTAGGAGTTGCATTAGAAACAATTCAACAATTAGAATCTCAATTGGTAATGAGACATTACAAAGGATTCTTAGAAAAATAAAATCCATAAATTGTATAAGGTATCAGAAATACTTCTATTTCTGATGCCTCTATATGGTTTATAATAAGTTGAGAGTTTAATATATAATTTTTGCAATGCCGCGTAAGCGTTTCGTAAGCACTTTAAAAAGTAATATATATTCTTCCCGGGGCTCCCCATTCACATAGTTCTAAGAGATAAATCTCTAAGAACTATGGAACGGTCCCCACTTGCCCTCTCACAGAATATATATTACTTTTCATAGAAGGCATAAAGGCATAAAAAAATTATATATTAAGCTCTTAAGAATAAAATAAAAATTGCCAACTGAACATTGAATCAATGGCAATAGAGGGAGAAAAGGTTATGAGAGTTTCAAAAATGGGAATGAAAAATGTAAAACTAAGTAATTTAGACGAAATGTATCCAGCTCAGGACATTTTAATGCAAACTTATCAAGTAAAACAATACGGAAGTGGAGTATATGCTTATGACAATATTCCATTAAAGTTACAAGATAATATTGAAGAAGTTATTAAAAAACATTTTAATAGAGCAGATTGCATAGAAGTACAAATGCCTATTATTCAACAAGAAGAAATGTGGAAGAGATCAGGAAGATTTGAAAAATATATTGAAGAAGGCGTAATGATGCAATCTATAACAGATAAAGGAAATTATTGCCTAGCTCCAACAGCAGAAGAAGCAATAATTACTTTTGCTGAAAATAGAGTAACATCTCATAAACAATTGCCAGTAGTTTTTTATCAAATTAGTCCAAAATTTAGAAATGAGATTAGAAATAGAGGATATCTTTTAAGAGGAAAAGAATTTTTAATGTTTGATTTATACAGTTTTGATAAAGATGAAACTGGTATGATGGAAACATATAAAAAGATAAAAGAAACATATTTTAAAGTATTCCAAGAATTAGGATTAGATGTTGTTAGTGTTGCAGCAGATAATGGCTCAATGGGTGGAAAAAATTCAGAAGAGATGATGGCAATATCACCAATTGGAGAAGATACAATTCTATTTGATGAAGAAACAAAACAAGGATTAAATGTTGAAGTATTAGAAAAAGAAAATGCGGAAGAATATTTAAGAGAACAATATGGTATAAATGATGTTAAAAAGCTTAAAGAAAGAAAAGCTGTTGAATTAGGACATATTTTTGCCTTAGGAACAAAATATTCTGATAGTATGGACATAAAATATATAGATGATGCTAATAATAGCAAACCATTCTATATGGGATGCTATGGTATAGGTGTGAGTAGAGTTTTAGGCTTGATTTATGAAAACAATATAATTAAAGAAAATGATAAAGTTGTTGGTTTTTCAATGCCTATATCAGTTACACCATATTATTTATATTTAATAAGCAATGACCAAAAGAAAGAACAAGCAGAAAAATTATATAACGAATTACAAGAAAAAGATGTAAATATTATTATTGATGATGTAAAAGGTTCAATTGGCGAGAAAATCAGAAATGCCAAAATATTAGGGATTCCATATATTGCAATTATGGGAAATAATACTGAAGAAGGCTTTGTAGAAATCGAAAGAACAAAAGATGGAGCAAAGAAAACCTTAACTGTAGAAAATCTAATTGAACAAATGGAAAAGATGAAACAAACAAAAAAAGATATTGAAATGTAGTATCTTTTAAATAAAAATAACGATATGAAAAGTTTATCATATATAAAGATAAATTTTTATCTTTAGAAAGCGAGGATTTTTATGATAATCATAATGTTAGGAGCACAAGGAACAGGAAAAGGAACTGTTGCAGGATATATTAGCGATAAAACAGGGATAAAACAATTATCTACTGGTGATGTATTTAGAAAAAATATTAATGAAAAAACACCACTTGGAATAGAAGCAGATAAATATATATCAAAAGGAAATTTAGTACCAGATGATATAACTGTACCAATGGTTGTAGGATATTTAGATTCAGATATGGCGAAAGATGGAATCATTTTAGATGGATTCCCTAGAACAATGGCACAAGCTGAAAAATTAGATGAAATATTAACTCAAAGAGGAAAAAAAGTTGATTTGGTAATTAATTTAGTTACTCCAAGAGAAGAAATAATAGACAGAATTTTAACAAGAAGAGTATGCTCAAATCAAACATGTAAAGCAACTTATAATACAAAACTTCATCCACCAAAGGTTGAAGGTATTTGTGATAAATGTGGATCTCCTTTAGTGCAAAGAGATGATGATAAGAGTTCAGAAGCAATTAATCAAAGATTAGAAACTTATGAGAAAAAAACAGCTCCTTTAATTGATTTCTATAAAGAAAAAGGAGTTTTAAGAACAGAAGAAGTTAGTAGCAGAATTAATAGACTTGGAAAAGAAGTTGCAGAAGATATAGTTAAAGATATTTTATAAAAAAATCTTTTAATAAAAAACAAATTAATATTTTAGTAAAAAATATTTAAACTTATAGTAAAAATAACTAAAATGATAGTAGAAGAAGGTAGCAAAGATGGTAACAATAAAATCTGAAAGAGAAATTCAATTAATGAGAGAAGCTTGCAGAGTTGTTGCACAAGTTTATGAAAAACTAGAAAAAGAAATAAAACCAGGAATGTCAACTTATGAATTAGATCAAATAGCAGAAAAGGAAATGAGAAGATTAGGTGCAATACCTGCAGAAAAAGGATATGATCCAGGTATAAAAGGAGTACCGCCATATCCAGCAACATTATGTGTTTCAATAAATGATGAAGTAATACATGGAGTTCCTTCTAAGTATAAAATTATTAAAGAAGGAGATTTAGTAAGTGTAGACACTGTAGCATTAAAAAATGGATATAATGGAGATGCTGCAAGAACCTTTATTGTTGGTAATGTATCTAAAGAAGCAAAAAGATTAGTAGAGGTAACAAAACAAGCATTTTTTGAAGGAATAAAATATGCAAAACCGGGCTTTAGAGTGGGAGATATATCTCATGCAATAGGGGAATTCGTGAGGTCACAAGGTTATAGTGTAGTTAGAGAATTTCAAGGACATGGAATAGGAAAAGAAATGCATGAAGATCCAGGAATTCCAAATTACGGAAAAGCTGGAAGAGGAATTAGATTAGAACCAGGTATGACAATTGCTGTAGAACCTATGGTAATACAGGGAAAACCTAATATTTTAGAGCTTGAAGATGGTTGGACAATTATTACAGAAGATGGTAGTTTGGCAGCTCATTATGAAAATACAATTTTAATTACAAAAAAAGAGCCAGAAATATTGACAATACTATAAAAGTGTAGTATAATGTAGAAGTTATAATTAGAATTGGAATATTTATCTAAAAGTATATTCCTTTGTGAATTAAGTTGGAACAGAATTGGTCTTTTAACGAAGTGAAAAGTCAAATTTTGTTATAACGAAAGGAGATCGTATGGCAAAAGAGGATGTAATAGAAGTAGAAGGAACAGTTGTTGAAGCTTTACCTAATACTAATTTCAAAGTTGAATTAGAAAATGGGCATCAAATATTAGCTCACATTTCTGGAAAACTTAGAATGAACTATATAAAAATTTTACCAGGAGATAAAGTAAAAGTTGAATTATCTCCATATGATTTAACTAGAGGTAGAATTACTTGGAGAGCAAAATAAACAAAATTAAATGAAAATCAGCAACCTGCACATTTTCGTTTCATTAATCAGACTTTGACGTACCATCGTAAGCCTTCATCCTGATTAATTTACAAAAATGCACATCTTACTAATTTTGATTTAATTTTAATATAAATTAACCCAATAATAAATATAAAGAACATAGAGAGGTGAATAAAATGAAAGTAAGACCATCAGTAAAACCAATATGCGACAAATGCAAAGTTATAAAAAGAAAAGGTGTAATTAGAGTTATTTGTGAAAATCCAAAACACAAACAAAGACAAGGCTAATTACCAACATTATTTAGTTAAAAACACAAATAAGGTAGCGGCTGTATAGTGTAAAAAACACTTACATATCTATTTGTGTTTATATATATGTTTTAAAGGAACTTAAAGATCTAATAAAATATAAGAAATTAGCTAGTTTTATTAGATGCATTTCACCTTTAAGGAAATTTAGGACAAACAAAGGATAAAATCACTAGTTAAAGAGTGAATGAAATTGCAAAAAATAAAAAACAAAAAATTAATTTGGAGGTGCAAAAAAATATGGCTCGTATAGCAGGAATTGACTTGCCTAAAGAAAAAAGAGTAGAAGTAGGACTTACATATATTTATGGTATAGGATTATCAAGTTCTCAAAAAATCCTTGCAAAAGCTGGAGTTAACCCAGATACAAGAGTAAAGGATTTAACTGATGATGAAGTTAATAGCATAAGAAAAGCTATTGATGAATCATACAAAGTAGAAGGTGACTTAAGAAGAGAAGTAGCATTAAATATTAAAAGATTAACAGAAATCGGATGCTACAGAGGATTAAGACACAGAAAAGGGCTACCAGTAAGAGGACAAAGAACAAAAACAAACGCTAGAACAAGAAAAGGTCCTAGAAAGATGGTTAGCAAAAGTAAAGCTTAAATAAAATCGATTAATAATGAAAATTTAAAAATGGGAGGAATAGAGCAAAATGGCTAAAACTGTAACAAAAAAACCAGTAGCTAGAAGAAATAGAAAGAACATAGATAAAGGTTCTGCACATATTCATTCTAGTTTCAATAATACAATAGTTACAATAACAGATACTCAAGGAAATACAATTTCATGGGGAAGTGCTGGAGAACTAGGATTCAAAGGTTCAAGAAAAAGCACACCATTTGCTGCAGGTCAAGTTGCTGAAACAGCAGCTAAAGCAGCTATGGAACATGGTTTAAAAACTGTAGAAGTATTTGTTAAAGGACCTGGTTCAGGAAGAGAAGCTGCAATTAGAGCACTTCAAACAGCAGGTCTAGAAATAAGTGCAATTAAAGATGTAACACCAATACCACACAATGGATGTAGACCACCAAAAAGAAGAAGAGTATAGTTTAAAACATCTTAAATAAAAAAGTTTAAAAAACGAGATATTGAAATAAACGATTATTTGGACGAAAAAATAATCAAAAATAAAATAGGAGGTAAGATTAAATGGCTAAAAGTACAGGTCCTTTACTAAAAAAATGTAAAAGTCTAGGGATCGATCCTGCTTTTCTTGGATATAGCAAAAAAAGCAAAAAGAATCCTAAAATGAATAACAAGAAAAAAGTTAGTGAATATGGATTACAATTAAAAGAAAAACAAAAAACAAAATTTATATATGGAGTATTAGAGAGACAATTTAGAAATTATTTTGAAATGGCTTCTAACAAAAAAGGTGTAACAGGTGAAAACTTACTTCAAATATTAGAAAGCAGATTAGACAATGTTGTATATAGATTAGGTTATGCAAACACAAGAGCACAAGCAAGACAATTTGTAAACCATGGACAATTCGAAGTAAATGGAAAGAAAGTAAACATTCCTTCATACTTAGTAAAGGTTGGAGATGTTATTACAATTAAAGAAAACAAAAAAGATAACGCTACAATAAAAGTTAATATGGAACAAAATGCTAGTAGAGCAATTCCAAAATGGTTAGAATTAGATGCAAAAAATGCAAGTGGTAAAGTTGTAAGATTAGCATCTAGAGAAGATATAGATCTTCCAATAGAAGAACATTTAATAGTAGAGCTTTACTCAAAATAATAATTTTTAAGTTAAAAAAAGTTTGGGAATATATATTCTCATTTAGGAGGTAAAAATGATAGAATTTGAAAAGCCAAATATTGAATGTCTAGAAGTTGATGATACAAGAAATTATGCAAAATTCGTATGTGAACCATTAGAAAGAGGTTATGGAGTAACAATAGGAAATTCTTTAAGAAGAATATTACTTTCATCACTTCCTGGATGTGCTATTACAAGTGTAAAGATTGACGGAGTATTACATGAATTCTCTACACTACCAAATGTTGTAGAAGACATACCAGAAATAATAGTAAACTTAAAAAATGTTAGACTAAAATTTGATGGAAATGAAGAAAAAACACTAAGAATTGAACATAAAGGAGCAGGAGAAGTAAAAGCTGGAGATATCCAATCAGATGGAACAGTAGAAATACTAAATCCTGACTTACATATTGCAACAATTTCAGATGGCGGAAGCTTAAATATGGAAATGACAGCTGACAGAGGAAGAGGCTATAATTCTTCAGAGAAGAACAAAAAACCAAATCAAGATATATCAGTTCTTCCAATAGACTCAATTTACACACCAGTTAAAAAAGTTAACTATCAAGTAGAAAATACAAGAGTTGGACAAATGGTAGATTTCGATAAATTGATTATTGAAGTATGGACTGATGGAAGCTTAAAATCACATGAAGCATTAAGCTTAGCAGCTAAAGTTATGACAGGACATTTAGAATTATTTATAGACTTATCAGAAGCAACAAAAAATACACAAGTAATGATCGAAAAAGAAGAAAACAAGAAAGAAAAAGTTTTAGAGATGTCAATCGAAGAACTAGAACTTTCTGTAAGATCATTCAACTGCTTAAAGAGAGCAGGAATTGCTACAGTAGAAGATTTAACTAATAAAACTGAAACAGATATGTTAAAAGTTAGAAATTTAGGAAAGAAATCTTTTGATGAAGTAGTAGCAAAATTACATTCATTAGGATTAGATTTTGCTAGCGAAGAAGAATAATAGAACGAAATAATAATAAGGAAGGTGAACAAATTGGCTACAAATAGAAAATTAGGTAGAACAACAGATATAAGAATGGCAATGTTAAAAACTTTAACAACAGACCTTATATACCATGGAAAAATAGAAACTACTTTACCTAGAGCAAAAGAAGTTAAAGCGATAGCAGATTCAATTATAGCATTAGCTATAAAAGAAAAAGATAACTTCGAAATGGTAGATACAAAAGTAGTTAAAGCTAAACTAGATTCTAAAGGAAATAAAATGACAGAACTAGTAAAAAGCAAAAACGGTAAAGAATATTTAAAAGTTGTTAAAGAAACAACAACTGAAAAAAGACAAAAAGATATGCCATCTAGATTAAATGCTAGAAGAAAAATAATGAGAAAAATTAATAAAGTAAAAGATAGCGAAGGGAATAACGTAGACCTACCAGCAAAATTATTCAACGAAATCGCTCCAAAATACGCTGACAAAAACGTAGGAGGATATACAAGAATAGTTAAAGCTGGACCAAGAAAAGGTGACGGTGCAGAAACAGCTATATTAATGTTAATTTAATTAATTTT
>JAFRFO010000102.1 GCA_017434295.1 Clostridia bacterium | reverse complement strand
TAACACTATCTATAAGTTCAGCAATTTCATTTTCGCTTAAAGATTTAATATCTCCGTTGTCATCTGTTTTAAAAAGATATTGATTTTCTGTTGAATCCTTTTGTTTAGAAGTTATAACTATTTTATTTATATAATTATTTTCTAATCCTGTTTTCTTCTTAAAATTTCTGTAATGAAAATTATCATAATCTATATTATATGGAATATAATTAAATTCATTATTATTATTTCTAATAGTTATAATTGTAATTTTTTTAGCCATAAGATTCTCCTTTCAATCTAAAAACCTGTCTTTGGTAATTTTCTTATACTTAATTTTTTTCCATAACTTTTTACTGTGTGTTCATCGTTATCTTCTAAATAAACGCCTTTATAATTTCCTGATAATTTTGTTGTATTAGTCCATTTATCGGTTGGTTTTACTGTTGAATTTACTTTAGTAAAGATAAATGGAGTTTCTACAGCTTTAAAATCTTTTTTTACTGTTCCAAAATTAAATTTATATTCTGTTACATATTCATCTTCTTGAAGTCCTATTGATGAAATATCTATATAATTATTAGTCAATGTTGATAATCCTTCTTTTGCTACAAAATAATCTCTCTTATTAGTTTTTACTGATACAGAATATAGTAGATCTTCATTATATACTCCAGTAAATATTTTTGTCAATCTAATATAATCTGTAGGTAATACATCTTGCCAAGTAAAATTATCTAATGAAACATTTGAAGTATTTTCTAAAGTTGGAAATGTGTATTTAATTTCATCGTTAGGTTGAGCTTGTACTATTCCATCTTTTTCAATATCTAATCTTACTTTAATTGATTCATTTTTGAATTCAACTGAAATAATCTCTCCTTGTTTTTTTACTTCAATTATTTTAATATTATCTTCTTTGTTTGGATATAACAAGTAATACTCTGGTGCTTTTACTTCTTCAATATAATATTTACCATATCTTAAATCAATAACAATATCTCCATTTTCATTAGTTTCAAGATTTTCATATATCAATTTATGATTTATGTCTGAAATATTGAATTTAGCTCCTTTTAATCCATCGCCTGCTTTATGTCCTGTTATTTCAGAATCATCTAAAGATAATTTCGAAATTTTAATTTTTGATGTTATTATAGTATCATCAGAATTAATAGTAATTGCATTATTTGTTCCAGTAATTTCAAATGCGTGTTCAACATCATCTAAATTATAACCTTCAGGAGCTTTCTTTTCTTTTGTTACAAATGAACCGATTGAAAGCGATTTTATTGTAGTTGTTCCATCATTATTAGTTGGTTCAGTAGTATAAACTAAAACATCTTCGCTATCTACTTTGCCGTTTTTATTAATATCTTCATAAATATCATATTCAGCACCTGCTAATTTTGTAGTTGTTCCTCTTTCTGTTTTTATTATTTTAACATTTGGAGTATCTGTTGAAGTAACTGTTGTTGTATCATTATTAGCTTTTACTTCAAAAACTTGATGGATATCATCTAAATTATAACCTTCAGGAGCTTTTGTTTCAACTGCTACATAAGAACCAATTTTAAGTCCTGTTATAGTTACATTTCCTGAATTATCTGTTGCTTGTGTATGTGTTACCTTATTCTCTCCTTCATCATACTTTCCATTTTTATTAGTATCTTCATAAATATCATATTCTGCTCCAGGTAATCCTTTTGTAGTACCTCTTTCTGTTTTATGTACAACTATATTTGGCATATTAATTCTTAATGTAGTAGTTGATTCCCTTGTTTCCCAAGGGTCTGAAGCTAACGCATAGTTTTGCCAAGCAGAATTTGGAGTTTTACCATATAAAATAGGAAATGATTTCATTTTTACATTATTAATGTAAATAATTCCTCTTACATCGTTTCTTAAATTAGAATTTGGTATAATTAATTTAAATCTTTCATTTCCTGAATATGAATATTGTTCAATATTAGATAGATTTACAACTTTTGTTCCTTCAGGGAAATTAGATATATTAATATCATAAGTTGTAAATTCACAATTTCCAGTTACATTGCAATATTGTACTTGATATTTCGTTCCATTTATTTCTTCTTCAGTTAATTCTCCTTGTTTATTTATTTGGGCTTGTGGTGTTACATATCCTGTTCCTCCACTTCTTCCTATTTCTACTAATCTACATATTGCATTTTTTATTGCATTTCCTTCGCTATCTATACCTCTAAAATATGTATAAGGATCAAAATTATACAAAACACAATAAACAGCTTGTTTTGTCGCTTGAAAAGCATAGTAATCATTTGAAACCCCTAATTGTGCTGCAGATTTGTAAGGAAATCCATTTGTTATAACTCTATATACTTGAGCATTTGTTACAGCCTCATCTACAGAAACAGAATAAGCACCTACTGTTTCAGCTCCTGACAATTCCCTATTCAAACAATAAGCTGGGTATTCTATACCATTAAAAGAATAAACTGTATAATGTGTTATAACATAACTATAACTACTTCCACCAAAATTTGCTTGTAAATGATATGGTACTGTCCCTTTATTATATATATAAGCATTAGATATTGAATAACTTGCAAAACAATTTCCCATTGTTGCAAATAGCATAACTATGCTTAAAACTACTGCAATTAATCTTTTGTTCAAATTATTAAATTTCTTTTTCATTTTTAACCTTCCTTTCTAAAATTAAAAAGAGTCAAAAAAAGAAGAACTTTGTAGTTCTTCCTCTCTCGACAATTTTTGATGATAGTATTGTATCATCTTCAAAACCTATTGTCAAACAAGATTTTATAAAGCTTTTATAAAGCTTTTATAAAATTTTATTATTAAATATTCTTATTGTTCTCTTAAATAATCATTTACTTTCATTTCTAACTTCAATTTTTTCTATGATAATTTTTTTATCTTCTAGTGTTAATTTTGCTGTTTTGTTATCTTCAGTAAATCCAAGTTCTTTAGCCCAAGGAACAGGAATTGTTATTTTAGTAGTAACAAAACCATTTCCATTTTTTGAAAAAATCATATTTACATTTCGTATATAATCACACTCGTCAACGGCTTTATCTAATTTTGAATCATATATTTCATAAAAATTTTCACTATATATATTCTCTTTTTTATCTTCTTCTTCGTATGATTTTAATTTTTTTTCTGCTTCATTAAATGTATCAAAAGAATCTATTATATTTCCTGCTTCACGATCTCTAATTATAAATCTTTTCATAAGATTACCTCCTTCTTAAAACATATATCTCATTAAGGCTGATGATCCATCATTATATTCAACACAAAATCCTAATTTTTCATAAAAAGAAATTAATGATTCTAAATCTATACTGTCATCTTGTGGATATGCACATAGAGTTAATGCTTTATTATCTTTTTCGGCAATTTCAATTACCATATTAACAAGTTCTGTTCCAGTTCCTTGTTTCTTTTTTATCACTTCGACCTTATCAATAACTAACTCGTTTTCGTTCATATCATCTACAGAGTATCTTATATATCCATTTGCTACTTTAATTTCCATATTAATCACCTTTCCCTTATCTATATTAATTATAATGTAGTCGTACCGACTTGTCAATGCTTTTTTTAAAAAAAGAAATGCCTGGACACAGGCATTCTATTTTTAATTATATATATGTACAAGAGTATTAGAAGTTTTAGTTGTTGAACCATCTGAATATACACAATATTCATCTTCTACATATACATAATATGTACTTGGAGTATTACATACATTTTGACATTGGCTTAAACTTCTATAAGTAAACCCTAATCCATTTCCAGCTCCACCATGTATTGCTTTTCCTCCACAATCTGCTAATGTTCCAAAAGATGGGTCTGAATTATCCACAAGAGTATTCTTTAATTTAGAATTAATAGCATTTATAATTTGATTTTCTAGACCTGCATTGTGAATATATCTTAACTCTCCTGTTGGGGTTGGTGCAGGTTTTGGTGTAGGAGTAGGTGCTGGTGCTGGGGTTGGTGCAGGAGTAGGCGTAGAAGCTGGTGTAGGAGTTGAAGTTGGAGCAGGAGTTGTCGTTTGAGCTTTAGTATTTTGATTATTTTGATAACTATTTGAAGATTTATTTTCCTGTTTTACTATTTTAGAATTTTCTTCAACTTTAGGTTCTTCTTGCTTAACTTCTTCGGTTTTAGCTTCTTCTGCTTTAGATTCTGGTTCTACTTCTCCTATCTCAACTTCTTCAGTTTCAGGTTCTTCAATTATTTCTTCTTGTATTTCCAATTTATCTGTATTTTCCGCAGATGAAACATTATTTGTTGTTTTATTTTTATTAATTATTATTAATACTACAGAAATAATTATAGCAATTACAACTATACAACTTAATATTATAGTTAATTTCTTTTTAGTTAATTTCATAGTATTACCTCCTTTGTATTCTATATATTAATTATACCATATTTTAGTAAAAAAGTCAAATTATGTAAATCTTGAAACCCTTGTGGCTGTAAGGTTACATAGTTTTTATTTTATTGTTTTTTTGTTGTTTTTTAGTGATTTTTCATTGTATTTTGTCAATATTTTTTACTAATTTTATATATTAATATTATTTTTGTTTAGTGAATTGTTGAGTAGTCTTCTTTTGAGAATTCTTCGGGTTGGGTACAATTAGTGAAATTTACAAATTCTTATAAATTTAGAATTTGTTATTGCAACGATTGTAGGAGGAAGGGTTTCCCTTCCTAAATCAATCAATATTACTTATTATCTTTTACTTTAAAATGTCTTAAATTCCATTCTCGTAATAATAATATATATTATATTTACATCTCAAAATCATCTTCGTCTTCTGCAGAATATTCTTCCCCATACTCTACTTCTTCTTGTTTTATAAATTCTTTCATTTTTTCTAATTTTATATTTTTTTCACAAAATTCGGTTTTATATTCTGTAGAAAAATCCAGTATAGTTTCTAAATCATAGGATTCGTTTAAATAATATTTCTTTGATATTCCTTCTTCTATTTCCTCTTTATAATCATATTTTAAATTATCTGTAATATTTTTTATATTTTCATCTAGCTTGTTTTGTTCTTTTTTTACATCTTCATAATTTTTATTTAAAGAATCATACTTATTTTTTTCATTTTCTAAATTAACATTTATTTCTTTTATTTTATTAGATAGTTCATTATAAATTATATTATCATTTTTTCTTTCCCCATTAAATAATTGAAAAATTTTATATTTTTTATTTTTTAAACCATTTTGTTCTTCTAATAATGGTTTTAAAGTTTCCTCAATATTTTTAATAATATTTTCTTGATTATATTTTTTATCCTCTAACTCTTCTAAATAAAGTTTATTATAAAACGAGTCCTTTAAAAATTCTTCTAATTTTAAACATTCTCCCTTATGTTCTGTTGCATATATTCTTCTAGAATTTCCTATAATAACTGATTCAATATAACCTGGATAATCATTTTCAAACTTTTTTGTTAAAACTTCTATTGTATCATTATTATCTATATATTCTAATATAAAACCTAATAAATGCGATTCTACTGATTCAGCAGTATAATCCTCTATGCCTCTTGAATAACGCATATAATCATCATATTCTTCTACTCTAAATTTTGCTTTTTGTTTTAAATGTTCATATAACTCTTCGTTCAAAATTTCAACCACTTTATTTTTCTCCTTTTTAATTCTTATAGAATTTTCTACTATTATTTTATTCTTCTACTGCTTGTACGCAAAGTCTTTTATCTCCTTTGTTTGCTATACAAGTTATAAGTGTTATTCTATTATCTTCAGTTCCTTCTAAAACTGATACATCTGTATCTTTTATTTCTTTAATATCAACTACTTTATAACATTTTTCTTGAAATTTTGTAATATAGCTTATTTTATCTCCATTTTCTAATTTATGCAAATTTTCAAAAAAGTTATTTTCATATCCTCTATTGTGTGCTGCAAAACATACATTACCATCTAGTAAAGCAGTTTCAGTAAAATGCCCAACATATTTATTTAATGTTTCTTGTTCTGTTCCCTCTTTTATTGGAGCTTTTAAACCAATTTTTTCTATTTGTATATATCCTATTATACCATCTTCAAACTCAAAGCTATGAGATATTTCAGTGTTTACTTCTAGATTTTTGATTTCTTCAGGAGAAACACTTTCCATAAGACAAATAATATTAAAAGTTATCGAAACAGCAATAAGAATTAAAATAATTATACTTATAGTTATATATTTCTTTTTATTTAATTTTTCTCTATTATCCATAAAAAACTCCTATATTACATCTCAAAATCATCTTCAGCCTCTTCAGATAAAGTATTTTCATTTGAAAAACCATAATCTTTAAAACATTTATTGTAATCTTCCTCTAAAAAACTTGTCATATTTATTTTAACATCATTATCCATTTCTTTAGATAAAATTTCTTTAACTTCTCCTATTTCAATATTTTCAGGACTAATTATTATTCCTTCTGTATCTTTCTTAAATTCATTATCTAAATGTGTAAAATCTTTTAAAACTTTAGATTTACAATATAATAAAACTGTAGGTTCAAAATTATCAGTATTATTTATCGTAAATTTTTCTGATAATTTATTTATAATATCTTCAGCTGTGTATTTACCACTAACTGAATATACAAAATATTCTCTTTTTCCCATAACTTTCTCCTTTTTAAATGTCTTCTTCATATTCATTTTCATTTTGGAAAGAATATGTCCCATTAATCATATCAACCAATTCATTTCCCAAAAGTTGCATTGAATCATTTTCTTTATATTCATTATAAAATTTATCACAAACTTTTAGATCTTTATCTGTTAAATCAGTTATATCTTGTTTATTATCGATAACTTCATTTAATATAACAGCACAAAAATAATCCTTATAATCTAAATCTTTAATTTGTTCTAAAAAGCTCTTAATTTTATCAAGTCTGTTTTCTTGTTGTTGTTCCATTTCATCTTGTCCTAAATCTAAATTAGGGCAATTTTCTAAATAGAATACAATATCTGCGACATCTTTACCATTTTCTTTATAAAATTCTACATCTGAAATTCTAGGATCGTTCTGAATTATCATTTTAATTTCTTCATTATTTAAATCAATTTCATCTGTACCTATAATAGCTGAACCATTTGATGTTTCAGACATTGCTTTTTCTAATACATTATTTATTTTTTCTTCAAGTTCTTGTTTTTTTTCCATTAAACCAATTCCCCCTTTACATCTCAAAATCTTCATCATCTTCAGGTTCTTCAGTAATTACTTCTAAAATTTCTTCAACTTGTTCGTTTTTGTTTTCTTCTAATTCTCTTAATTTTTCTAATTCGCTATTTTCTTTTATATATTCGACAATTTTATTAGAATCTTTAATTGCTTTAAATAATTCATTAGGTTTTTCTTCTAAAATATCTATCCAAGATTGCACATAAGCAATATGATTCATAATATGATTTTCATCATATTCTAAATTTAGTTCCTGCATTAAAAAAGATGAACTTATTTCTGCTCTTAATTCTTCTTTTGCATATTCCTTGCTACCAAACTTGTTATTTAAATCTCTATTTAGTCTAGAACTATGTCCTGTTGAATGACACAATTCGTGTAATTGTGTAGAATAATAAGAATATTGATTTTTAAATAATTCTTTTGGTGGTACAACAACAGTATCATCAATTGGAGAATAATAAGCATTAGTTCCTTTTTCTATATATTTAACATTAATATTATTAATAATATTTTCAATTACTTTTTCACTATTTATATCATATTTAACTGCTTTTTCTTTTTCCATTCCTTCAATGCAATCTTCATTAAAAACATAATATATTTTTGAAGTTAATCTAAACTCTTCTTCTCTTTCAGGTTGGCTTTTTACTATTTTTTCATATTCTTCAAATGTATATTTCTGCTTATCTTTAATATTGTATACAAACCAAAATTCTATAGGAACGCTTTTACTATCCTTTTTTAAATGCCATTTTTGGTTTGGGTGGTATTTTTTATCCTTGTCTGCAATTTGATTAAAAGTACACCATCTGTTCCCACTATAATTGCGTTCAAAAGCAATAAAAGATAATAATAAAGCATTTACACCATTATATTTTGTATTTGTTATTCCATTTCGTGGTATATCTAATTTCCACCCTTGCTCCCAAGGTAATTGTTTTTGTTTAAGTGATTCTATATATTTTTGAATAAGCAATTCTCTTGCTTTATTTAATGATTGATTACTCATTTATTATCTCCCTTACTTCTTCTTTATTACTTTCATCATATTTTTTTAATTCCTCAAGTTCTTTTTTACTACAAAGGATAATACCTTCTTCTTCAATTATTTCTTTTATAGTTTTCATATTAGAAACTCCTTGTTTAAATATTAAATTTAAATTCCTCTACTTTTATTGTTGCCTCTACTTCTTTATTATCTTTTACAAATTTAATTGTTGTATCTTTTAATTTGTTGAAAGATTTTTCATTTATTTTTAACTTATAATTATTGCTTTTTATTTTATATGCGTATTTATTTAAATATATTTTTTTATTTTTTCTAATTCTTATTTTTGCCAATTTAACAAATTGTCCCTCTACATTATTGTAAATTGTTGCATTTCCTCTGAAAATAAAATACATTGCAATTAGTACAATTATAGACATTCCACCAATAATTACTGGAATATAATTATTTTCTTTCTCTTCAGCAATTTCTTTTTTGTTATAAGACACTTTATATTTGACATCTTTATTAACTTTTTCAACTGAACCTGTATAGTTAGCTTTAACATTATATAAATCTGGATATTCTCTTGTTAAAACTGCTTGATATGTTGAAACACCATTATATTTAGTTGGAACTTCTGTATTATCAATAGTTATATTATTACTTACACTCCAATCAGTTCTAATTAAATAATATCTAGTTCCGTTTATTATTCTTTCTTTTTCTACTTTATCTAAATCATTTTCATCAACATTACTTATTGTAATTGTCTTTGTGTCTAGTATTTCATATGTACCTTGATCTACAACTTGAACATCAAAGTTTTGTAGAATTAATTTTCCTTCATATCCGTTTTCATCAAAATTAACTTCTTGAGGGAAATTATTTTTTAAGTACTCTTCTGTATTACTTCTTAAACTTTGTTTCTCTATAACTTTAGTTTCAGTTTTAGAATCTTTTACTTCTTCTTTTTCGTATGTGCTAAATTGATATTCAATTCCATTTTCAGTTAAATTGTTTTTTAGCTTGTTTTTTTCGAATTCTTGTACTTCGCTTTCACTAATTACATATGTTTTGGTCTTATTGTCATTGGCCAAAACATAACCTGAAGAACATAATACAAGAACGGCAATTAATAATAATTTGATTTTTTTGTTCTTTTTCATTTTAACCTTCCTTTCTAAAATAAAAAGAGTCAAAAAAAGAAGAACTTTGCAGTTCTTCCTCTCTTGACAATTTTTGATGATAGTATTGTATCATCTTCAAAACCTATTGTCAAACAAGATTTTATAAAGCTTTTATAAAGATTTTATAAAACTTTATAAATGAAAATTATTACAAATTGCATTATATATATCTTGAATATTTAAATTAGGATTTATTAACATCGTAAATCCTATTGTTATAAAAACAAATATTGCAATAACAATTATTGCTTTTATAATTTTCTCTATTACATTAAAAATTAATGACAATATTTTTATTCCTGTATTTTTATTTAATTCTACAACAATTTTATCATCTTCATTAGTTTTATATTTATTCTTTTTAATTTCTTGTTCTTTTTTCTCTTTATATGCTTCATATAATCTTTTTTGAGATTTAGACATATAATTTAACTTCCTTTCTTAAAAAGTCGCTTAAAATTGATTTTAGAAGTTTGTTTTTTCTTCTCTATTTCAGAATCACATATATAATTCTTAAACATCTCTTCATAATATGTTTTGTTTTTCACAACAAAAGGATTTACCGAATATTCTGAAAAATAACTATTAAATTCTTGCATACTTTTTCTAAATAATTCTTTTTCTTCTTCAGGAACAAAATTAAATATATAATTAATATCTGCTGATTCCCCTACTTTAGAAAAAACTTCAAATAATTGATCTTCTTCCCATTTCTTTGTACCTGATACAACAAATTTAATATCCTTTTCTAAAAATGAAGCAATTTGTTCATCACTCATTTCCTGAAAATTGCTATAATCATATATATTTATACTATAATCATTTTTTACTATATCCTTTATATTGTCTTTATATTGGAACATATCTATATTTTGGTATGAAACTTTTCCTATGTTCTCAAAATATTCATCAGCCCATTCAATAAAATTATCTACAAATTTATGATTATTATATTCAACATAGCAAGCAGAAGTATTACAAGAATCAACTAAAAATTTTGTCATCATTATTGCTTGTGTTGTTGTTCCTATATGAGTTTGAGTTCCTGCAACTCCAACGGAAACATATTGTTTAGCTTTTATAATTTTTTTCTCTACAACTTTATTAGTTGAATTGATATTTAAAAGCACATTTTCTAGTTTGAATTTTTTACTATTTCTAAAGCTCATACCTTCTTCAGACAATGCTTTTCTCAATTCTTCCTCTAATATCTTACTATTTTCAGCTGTAATAATATTATAAATTCCTAAATCAAAAATATTTGACAATAATTGACTTCCTCTTTTATATCCTTCAGCAATGTATATAATTCTTAAATCGTATAAATCCCTTATTTTAGTTAAAGCCTTAATGATTTCACTTTCGCTTGTACTTTTAGTAACCGATTTGTTATCAATAATAAGTATATTAATTCCATTGAAAGAATGAATTTGGTCTGTTATTATAGTATTTAAGTTATATTCATTTATATATCTTGATGTTATTCTTAAATCATTTGATTCATTTATAATATTCTCTAAAACATCATTAATTTCGTTGCCTATATATATAATTTGTTTTCTTCTTTGAATTTCCATTAATCTACTCCTTCTTTATTATCCATATCTTTAAGTTCTTCATCAATCTTTTTCTCAATTTCATCTACTGTTTGGTTTCCTAAATATTTTTGCATATCTTTATCAACTACATTTGATGATTCAGCTGAAGTATTTTCTTTTTTCATAGAATTTAAGAACATAGTTCCTATCATTGCCATTGCAACAACTACAATTAAAATTATTATCCATAATGCAAGTTCGTTCATATTCTTTTTATCTTTCATAATTACCTCCAATTTAATGTTACATATATAATTGTGGATCAACTCTACAAGTATTGTAATCATACGGACTTTTTCTAACTTCAAAATGTAAATGAGGACCTGTTGAATGACCTGAATTTCCTGACAGCATTATTTGTTGTCCTCTATTTACTTTTTGACCTTTAGTAACCAAAATAGAATTAGGCGTTCCGTGAGCATACCAAGTTTGAATACCATTTTCGTGTTGTATTACAACAAAAGTACCATAGCTTGTCTGTAAATTTGCAGTTTTTACAACGACTCCATCTGCCCCTGCATAAACTGGCGTTCCAACGCTAACACCATAATCAATTGCTCCGTGATATCCACCACTAGGATAATACATTCTAGCTGTAATTTCTCCTTCTTTTACAGGTTTTTGTAAAAATCCACTACCACCTTCTATATATGTGCTTTCTTCAGCATTTTCTGAACTAACTTTATCTGAAGATGAATTATCCTTAAATAAATAAGTTATATAATACCAAGCACAAATTATTACAAGAAATATTGTTATTCCAATTGCTAATGCTATTTTAAATTTTATTTTAAATAAGTTTTTTACTAAATCAAACTCCATATTATCTTCCACCTTTATTACCAAAGACTTTTGTTTCGAATGGCAAACCTTTAATTCTAACTAACGTTCTTGCTGTTCCAACTTGTAAAAGTCCTTGACCTTTAATTAAGCTTGATAATATATGAGATTCTTCTTTATTAAAATTCCATATAGTTTTTGCTTGTTGTAAATTCTTTCCGTCCATTCCAAAAAATAATTTATTAGTTGAGTTATCTAGTATTGCTTGACCGTATTCTTTAATTCCTTCAGCTGTAAAATCAACAACAGATTGAGTTATTATTATCAAAGATGTTTCATATTTTCTTGCTCTCTTTGATAATCCTTTCAAGAAATCTAGTGCTTGTGGAACTTTTTTGTCTATTAATAAATGGGCTTCATCACAAGCAAGTACACATCTTTCATTTCTGTTTCTAAAAACTACTTCCTCGCACCATCTTAAAATGTTAAAATATTGAGCTGTTTTTAATTTTGGATCTGCTCCCTGCAAATTAGAAACATCTAGTACAATAAAGTTACTCTTTCCCTCAATTGTTGTATATCCGTTAAATAATTCTGCCTCTGCTCCAATTGCCAAACTTCTAATTAAAGATGATAATTCTTTGTAGATTTTTTTATCGTCTTCATCAGTTTTTGAATCCTTTGATTTTTTTAATAATAAATCGTATAAGTCTTTCATTATAGGAAAATCTTTAGGCTCTTTTGTATTTATGTCAGTATCCCAATCTATGTCAAAATTTTTATATAATTCTTCTAGGACAACATCTAATTTTGCTTGGTGGAAAGATGTTATTTCAGGGAATAACAATTTAAAAAATGTATGTAAATTATAATAATGTAGTGAAGTGGCTGATTTTGTAATTTTCTCGCCTTCTTCATCTTTTGGTATTGGATTTATTTGTAGTGGATTTATTCTCCCAACACTTTCTCCTGTTCCACCTGAACAATCAATCCAATCTCCATCTAATGCTCTACACATATCTTCATATTCATTTTCAGGGTCAATAATTAATACTTTTTCAGGTATATATTCTATTCTATCTTCTACTTTTGTTAGTCTTCCTTGCATCCACTCGTTCAATAAAATCTTTTTTGTAGCAAAAGATTTACCTGAACCTGAAGTTCCAAGTATTGTTATACTAAAATTAGTTCTATCTTCTCCTGAATAAAATGGATCTAATGCAATCATTCTTCCAGTTTCATCTGTTCCTAGATAATACCCTTTTTCATCAATAAAACCACTTCCTGAAAAAGGCATTCCCCCCATTAGTGTATATAAACTCATATTTTTATTAGCCATCGTTGTTATTTCATCATCTAGTGGAGCAAATGGAGAAGTTTGCATATAAGCATTTTTAACTAAAAATGGTGTTGTTCTTATTTTGAATCCCATTCCAGCAATTCTATTTTTAAAATGTTTTACATTTCTTTCTAAATCAACTTCATCTTTACCATTAATTTTAGCCGTAAAGCTAACATAAGTGTATGAAGTACTATTTGATTCAATCTCTTGTATAATTCTTTTACCACTTGCAACCTTCATTTCTGCACGAGTTCTTTCTGCCTCATTTCTTGTTGTATTTATGATATTTAAATCTGTATTCATTCCCTTTGAAATACCTTCAATGAAAACTTGTGGGTCAATCGGAGATACACCAATTGATATTTCTACAGCTCTTATATTTTGAATTGCACTTAACCACCCTAAATTTGTGCTAGAAGGATAACCACTAACATAAAAAATTTTACTTAAAGTTTCTCCAGTTTGAATACTTGTGTTTTTAACTTTAATTCCTTGAGGTGTTATTAACTCAAGTAATTCTGTATTATTTGACATCTTTTGAAATTCTTTTTGTTTCATTTAAACTATCCCCCTTAATTTGTTATTTGCATAGGCAATTCAAGATATTCCTGATTTTCATCATATGCAGTAGTTGGATTAGTATAGCTATTAACTAATTGTATTATTTCTTTTTCCTCTAATATTTTTGTTTTATAATTACAATTTCTAAATCTTGTTTCCATATCATTAGCCCTTTTTAGCAATTCTTCTTCAGCATAATCAACATTTTTTTCCCATAATACTATAAAAGTTTCTCCTTCAAGTGCCTCTCCTGAAGAGGATAATCTATAAAAAGAACTCATTCTTTCTGTTAAGAAATATATTTTATTATTATCTCTTTCATAATCTAATAATGTATTTTGATAATCTATATTTTTTGTTGTATCAACAGGTCTATTTGTAAAATATATTTTAAAAGGCTTATTTTCTGACACGAATTCGCTTGTAAGTCTTTTAGCGTGTTCTGATTGTTCTTCTTTATTCATCAGTTTTGTATTTTTAGCAAATACCTTAACATATACTATTATTTCTCCTGAATTCGTATATAAGAAATTTCCTTGTATATCTTTGATATTAATAAATTCATTTGCTGTTTTTAATTCTTGAGGTATTTCATCTTTATTATTTTCGAATATCTTTTTGAATAAGTGCATAACATCTCTCCTTTCTTTGATATTTAAAATATTTTTGATTTTTCATAAATTTAAACATATTTTTAATTGTTCCAAAAATACATTGGTTTCCTTTATCTTTCATATTTCCTAGTAAAGTACCTGCTGTTATAACAAAAACCATTAATATACAAATAAATGTATTATTAATTATAGAATTAATAAACAATGCTAAAATAACTGAAACTATTCCTGCAACAACAGTTACAATTATTTCTTTAATTCCGATTCCATTATAAAGTTCAAACCTTGTTTTTACATTTGCAGGAAAATCTAATTTATAGGATTCTATTTTTTCATCTTCCATAAAGCTAATTTCCTCCTTGTTCTTTTTTCATAATTTCTTCAAGTTGTTTTTTAATTTCTTCACTTCTTGATTTTGCTGTATCGTTAAGTTGAGAATTCATATATATTTTTCCATTTATACTATATCCTTTAATTTCAGCAAAAAGTCCTGCTGTTAGACCTTGACAATCAGAAAACAATCTTAATATTTTAACCTCTGTTCCTCTTTCGACTGGAACAAAAGATTTAAGCATTGAATAAGTAATATTAGATTTATTAAAAAGATCTCCTTCTTTAAAGGTATCTGTTACTACGTATTGTATCCCCTCATAATTGACAACTTCTCTTTTTTGACAATCAACATCTTTTAGCCCATCAAAAATAGGTTTTCCATTTTCTCCTTGAGTTTCAGGGTTTCCTATTGTTAAGTTGTCATCAGGGAAATAATTTAATATAAGCCCTTTAATTGGAAAAATGAGTGTTATTAGTATTAATGCTATAATGCTATTTTTAGCTCTCTTTCTAGCCGAAAATGTTTCGCTTTCATCTCCTACAATAGCATTATATATACAAACAAGAAATATTAATACACAACAAACACCTGATACCCCTATAAGTACATTAATTACATTATTTAATGTTGGATACATCTGATTTATCTCCTTTCCCTATTTATGTCTTCTTACCAAATGTGTTATAGTTCTTGCTCCAGAACTTACTTTAGGCATTATTTTTCCAGCACTTGAAGAAATCATAAATTCATTTAGCATTGCTGGAGTTCTAGTAGCAACTAAACCTGTTGCTATTGCATATATCATTTGACCATTAGCCATAAGAAGTATTGCTAACTGAACTAAAATTACTTGAATTATTACGGTAAAAGTATTTTGCATAAATTTTTTGATATATCCTGTAAAAGCTCCACCATCGCTATTAATTAAACCTATACAAGCCAATGGTATAGCTATTCTTAATATCAACATTTCTAATCCCCTGGTAATAAACTGAAATATTATTGAAAGTAATAATATCAACATAAATAAACAAGCTATTGCTGTAAAAATTCCACCTTGCATTTGACTTTGTAATAAAGTACCAATATCTTGATTTGGTGCAACAATTCCGTTTGATAAAGCTGTTAAAAATTCATTCATTATTGTTATGAATATATCATAGCACCACCCAAAACATATCATTATTACTATTGCTTTTATAAATCTAACAACTACTTGTACTGGATTAGTATCAGGATCCCCTGATTGCCAAAAAAAGTATGTTTCAATTAGTTTTTTAATAAAAATCATTATCAATAAAAGTGAAGCAAATACATATACCACTCTAAAAATATTATTAAAATCAAACCCTTGAAGTCCATCACTTGCAAGGGCTAATTCTTTCTCAATGTAAAAAACCATATTTGCCATATTTTGTAATAATCCTTTTAGAGTATCAAATGAGCCACCTATAAAGCTTTGAATTAAATCTACAATTGCATTAACCATTTTTTGCTCCTTTCATTAGGATTAATTACCGAAATATCCCATTATTAAGTTGATAATTGTAACTGCTGAAACGGCTGCTATTACACAGACTAAAATTTTAACAATTCTTTTCTTGTATCTTTCTCCATCTTGTTCATCTCCTGTTATAATTTTAAAAATACAAATTAAAATACCCACAACTCCTGCTATTGGAATTATCCACATAAGATATCCTGAAAAATCTTTTATAAGTTTCATAAAACCTTGAGCAATTTTACTATTCTGGATATCTCCTCCTCCTGAGATTTCTTCTACAGCCATTGATACATTAGATATACCTATTGTAGCTGTTCCTGTTAGTAATAATCCTAAAAGTTTGTCCTTCTTATTTTGAATTTTTTTTGTTAATTTTTCTTTTTCCATAAAAACCTTCCTTTCTAAAATAAAAAGAGTCAAAAAAAGAAGAACTTTGCAGTTCTTCCTCTCTTGACAATTTTTGATGATAATATTTTACCATTTGAAAAAAGCATTGTCAAACAAGATTTTATAAAGCTTTTATAAAGATTTTATAAAATTTTATTGTAGTCTTGCTTTATTGAATCTTAATAAACTATTCTCATTGTTTTCAACAACTTCTTGTCTTTTTCTCTCTACAATTTGTTTTTCTATATCCCATATTCTTAATTTTTCACACTCTCTTGCACATCTTTTTATTGACCTTGTCATTCTAACATTATTATTATATTCTTCATTTCCTAAACCTAGCAATTTATTATAAGTCCATTTACTTAAATCAGGGCTAAAAGTTATTGCAGGTTGGCTACCTGAATTCATTACTAATAGATATGGTCTATTTATCATCAATACTTCTGCAGGAGTTAATAAAGGTCTACTTCCAATATTCATACTTGAACTTTTTCCATTATCACTACTACTTTCTGAAAATGTTGTAGTAGTATACGTTCCTAGCTTTTTACTTATTTTTTCTGCTGTTTCATCATTTGCAGTCTTTAAGTAATTCCATACATAGCAGTTATCTAATATATTTTTTGCCATATTGTCGCCGTATTTTTCATTTAATTGACTAAATGATTGTAAAAATAAATTAAATCTTATTCTTCTTCCTCCACCTACCGTTAAGAATCCTCCAAAATTAGGTATTGCTGTAAAGTTTCCAAACTCATCTAAAATAAAATTAACTCTTCTATGTAGTTGTCCACCATGTTCAAAGTCATCGGCTTGTTCAACTAGACCAGTATATATTTGACTTACAAATAAACTACAAAGTCCATAATAAGTTGTTTTATCATCAGGAAGAATCATAAAAATAGCCGTTTTTTCTTCTCCAATTTTATTATTTATTATTTCTGTTGCACTTGTTATATTTGCAATATATGGGTCTGTAAATAATTCTAAAGTATTTAATACTGAAGTATAAAAACTTGCTCTAGTTTTTTCTCCTGCAATTAAGGCTGGTTGAAAACCTTGTCTAGCAGGGTGTTCAATTGGTAAATCTTTTAAATATGTATCAATCAATGAACATTTAAATTCTTGATTTACTGCACACATAGAGGCAAGAAAGTTATAAACATTGTATAAATTCTGATATTCAGGGTGTGATTTATTCTCCATTACAACAGCCATTATTCCTGCTTTCATTACGGATTTTTGACCATCTGACCATATTTTTTCTCCCTTTGTTTCTCCTACTAACGCATTTACAATATCTGCAGCACGATTTTGAGCTAGTGGTATATCCCCTTGATTTACAGCGTCTATAACAGGCTGTAAAAAATTATATTTACTAGATTTTAAAGGTTCTTTAAAATCTAAAGTTAAAACATTATATCCTAAAGCTTTCAAGAAAATATTAGTATAACTATATAATTCGCCTTTTGGGTCACTTATAATCATACTCTCCCCTGCTAAACCTAAATTACAAATAGATGGCAATACACAATTTCTAGTTTTACCACTTCTTGTAGCTCCTATTGTTAGAGTATGTAAATTGTTATCTATATAATAAACAATTTCTTTATTTCCTTTTTCTTCTTTTCCTACAACAATTCCACCCTTTTTAAAAATAGTTGGATATTCTTTTAAATTGTCTATATCAATATTTTCTTCGCCCTTTTTATATTGTTCAATTATTCCTTTAATAGTTTCATTATCTAAATCAACTTCATTAACTCCAAAGATTTCTTTATATTTCTTTTTGTCTAAAAACCACGCACTGCCGTGTTGATATTGGCTATTTCCAACAGGTAATGGAATTTCTATATCATCTGTAACTTTATAAACTTTTGCTTGATACTTATTTTGTTTATTTTTACCATAAGCTAAATACATTAGTAATCCAACAAAAATTAAATATGTTATTAAAAATAATTGTCTTACTTTTTCATCTGTAAATACAGCATTAATGTTCGTTTCAAAAGTCATATTTAGTATTTCTCTTTCTTGATGTGAAAAAGATAAATGTAAAAAATAACTAATATATATTGATAAAAAAAATGAAATTATTAATGCTATAATTGTTGCTATAATTTTTATTATTTTTTTCTTCTTTTCCATACATTCTCCTTTACATATTCCAATCAAAATTTGACTTATCTTGTAATCTAATAGCAAGTTCTTTTTTGCTTTGTTTTGACAGTTCACGATTTATTTTTGACATATTTCTTTTAGCTTTTAAATCTTGACTTTCACTTAACTGATTTAACATCATATTAATTTCATTTACAAAATTTCCTACAATATATTTTTTCTTATTATCTTCATACTTTTCAAAATCCTCTTTTTTTATTTCCTTTACAAATTTTAAAACTTGATTTCCAATTATACCTTCTATCTCTTTTTCTACTTTGGCTTTTTCTTTTTTAATATATTCTTCATTACTGCTTAAAAGTGCTTTTGATTTTATATGAGCTTCAATATAATTTTCATAAGACTTTTTACATTGTGAACTTGTCTTTAAAATTTCTTTAGTAATTTTATTAATTTTTTCCTTTTCTTCTGGTGTTAAATATTGATATTTAAATGAACTTAAATGTTCTTGTTTAATGATACTCAAATCAATTATTAGCTCTTTTAATTTATTATCTCTTAACTTTTTGTCTATAATTTTCTGATTTAATAAATATGGAGCTATTTCTTTTATTTCTTCCTTTATTTTTTCTTCTTCAGCAAATGATATAAAATTATCTTTAATTTGTTTTTTTTCTAAATTCTTTATATCATATAATTCTTGTAATTCTCCTTTATGAATCTCTTTTGTAAATTCTCTTCTAATTTTACCATAATTAACACGAGCATTTTCTACCTTATTTTCTCCCTCATTATCCCAAAAAACTAAATGTATATGTGGGTGTCCTTCTTCATTGTGATAAGCTAAAACATAATTCAAATTTTGATATTCAATATCATATTCCTTTTGGATTATTGACAATTTTCTCTTAACAAGTTCATTCCATTTTTCTCTATTAGTTAAATCATTTTTAACAGCCTCATCTTCTGCTAAAGATAATATTGTTTGCCATACTTTAATATTTTTTTTAGTGTCATCTCCAACTTTTTTTAATATTTCTTTTAAATCTGCTTTTTCAACATTTTCTATCCCCTTTATATGACCAGTTAATCCGTGAACATTTTCTCCCATTTCTGCCCCTGGTCTAGTTGCAATATATCTTATATGTTCTATGTTTCTTTTTACTTTTGCATTAATTTTTTTACTTTTATCATTTCTAGCATTAATAACTTTATAAACAAAGCCTTGATTATAACTCATTTATTTATTCCTCCTTGTCATTTTCATCTTTTGCTTTAAATAATTCAGTTATATCTCCTTCTAAATATCCATTTTTTAAAACTACATAAGCTTTTTTATCTGCTTTATTTATTAATTCTTGCAATATTTCTTCATCTTCTTTAAAAATTGATTTATAAACTTCTCCATTTAAAAATATTGCTGAAAGACTGCTTTTGGCACATTTTGCCATTACCTTTCTTGAGCTTTTTGTATAGGGTTCTAAAATATCATTAATTTTTCGTTCGATTGTATCTAAAATTTCAGGTAAATTATCTTCTATCATTTGTGTTTTTGTTAGTAATTTCAAGCCTTCATTTATAGCTTTTGTATATGAAATGTGATTCTGCGAACAATACTTAACAACATTTTCATCTAGTCTTTTATCTATTCTTGCGTTTCTTAAAATTTTATCGTTTTTCATTTTCATTTCTCCCTATTCTAATTGAAATATTTGTCTAATGCTTTAATTATTATTTCTTTTATTTCTTTTTTATCTATATTTGCAGGAAAATACTTTTCTATCTCTTCATTATTAAGATTTATAGATATTTCTATATTAGGTTTTAAATTTTCTTTAAAACAATTTACTATTTCATCTTCAGATAACACATTTTCATTTTCATTTGATAAATTTTTTAAAATCTTTAATTTTTTATCATTTACTTTTATTTTTTTATCATTTAATAAAACATATAAATTTTCTTGTTCTTCTTTTTTTAAAAATGATATTTGTTCAGCATTTTTAATATTAAATTTATTTTCAACTAACTCCTGAAATTTTGGAATTAAATTGTTTAATGATAAATATCTGTAAAAATTCCCTTTACTTGTGCTATTCTCTTCTAAAATAGTTTTTATTGCTATTTTTTCATCTTCTCCATATTTTTTCTTGCTGTAGATATCTTTTTGAATTTTATATGCTCTAGCTCTTTCCATTGGTGTTATTTCATCTCTTTTCATAATGTTCGTTTCAACCATTATTAATCTCGCTTTATCATCATCGCAATCTACTATTAAAGCTGGTATTTTTTCTTTTCCTAGCTCTTTAAAGATTTTAGTTCTATTGTGTCCTGCAATTATTTCGTATTTATCTTCATTAGCAATTTTCCTTACAATTATAGGTTCGTGCAATCCATTTAATATAATAGAATTTTTTACATCTTCATATTTCTTTGAATTATATTCATTAAATGGCTGTCCTTCTCCCTTATATTCATATGGTTTTAGCTTATATATTTCTATTTCTGTTAAAGTTCCAACTTGATTTTGAGCTACCTTTTTAACTTCTTCAGCAATTTCTTTTATGTTTTCATTCTGTTGTTCAGTTTCTGTAGTTTCAACGCTTTCAGTACTATTTGAATGATTATTATTTGTATGTATTTTATTAAATCTTTCCCTCATTTTTGCGAATCTCAATTCTTCTTCTTTTCTTTGATTATTTTCCATAAAAACCTTCCTTTCTAAAATAAAAAGAGTCAAAAAAAGAAGAACTTTGCAGTTCTTCCTCTCTTGACAATTTTTGATGATAGTATTGTATCATCTAAAAAAAGCATTGTCAAACAAGATTTTATAAAGCTTTTATAAAGTTTTTATAAAATTTTACATATCAAGTTCTTCATCATCTTCACTTTCAATTTCAGGCTTAGGCTCCTGTTTTTCCTTTGTTTCAATCTTGCTTTGTAAGACTTTGATTTCATCTTTCAATTGTTTTATTTCCTCTAACAATTTTTCGCTATTATCTTTTTCAGTCTGTTCTATATTAATATTAGAATCCTTAACATTGTGTTTAAAATCATAATTAAATTTCACTCCTGCATACATCACATCTGTTATTTCTATATTCGCTTTTTCCTGATTATCGCAAACAAATTTTAAACACTCTTTTACATTCAAACCTTTAATCGTTATATTTTTGTATTCATTAATATTATCAAAGATTGTTATATACGAACCCTTTCTTAATTTAGCTTTTTTAATTAACCCCAATCCTATAAGATTCTGATATGTTCTAATATCATCTTTTTCTAAACATCTAATACATAACTTATATAAATTTTCAATATTTCTTACGCAAAATTCATTTCCTTTTTTATCTCCATAATTATTATCTTTATAAGTGATTTTCACTGAACCACTTCCATTAGTCCATTTAAACCTTACCCTATCTATATCATAATAATTAATACCTAAAACTTTTCTTTTATTCATACTATTCCCTTCTTTTACATATCAAGATCTTCATCATCTTCACTTTCGACTTCCTCAGCATTATTAATTTTTTCAACTTCTTGAAAAAATTCTTTAATATCTTTTAATTTGTTATCTAACCTTTTTTGACACTTATAAAAAGTATCTACTAATGGTTTTAGGTTATTTTGAGTTTGTGCAATATATAAATTTTCTTTATATTCTTTTTCGAATTCATTATCAACTGCAATTAAATCAATATTATTTAATATACATTGCCTTAACATTAAAAACCTTCCAATTCTACCATTTCCATCTTGAAAAGGGTGTATATGTTCAAATTCCTGATGAAAATTTGCAACATCATCTACACTATTAATTTTAGAATTTAATAATCCTTTAATCTTTTCTTCTACTTCGTGTGGTTGTGCAGTTTTTAAATCTACTCCTAATAATTTATTTGGTATTTTTTTAAATACTCCTACTAGACCATATTCTTCTTGTTTAGTGTTTTGTTTTAGCAAAGAATTAAATTCTTTTAACAATCTAGGTGTTAGATCTTCATCTAAAGTATCTACTACAAAATCAAATAATTTAATAGAATTGATTGTTTCTTGAACATCATCTATGCTATGTTCACCTTGTACTTTATTTTCTGCAATTAATGAAATTAATTGTTCTTCATCAAATGTACTACCTTCCAATTTATTTGAGTGAAATAAAAATTCTATTTTAATTTCATTATAATATGGACTATCTATTTGTTTCGCATATTTAATTTGTTCTTTACTTATTATCATAATTCTATTCCTTTCATTTCCGTATAATATATTTATAATATTTTAACATATTTTAAATAACTTTTAAAGTAGTTTAAAAGCTATTTAATTAGAAATATTTTTATTAAGTTTATAAATAATATGACTTATTGATTTTGGATCTATTTTTAATTTTTTAGCAATATCAATTTGTTTCATATTTTTATTAAAATAAAGTTCTTTAACTTCATTAAATATTTCATCTTCAATTTCTTTTCTTCTCCTTACATTGTGCTTTGGATATAATTCAGACAATTTTCTATATTTAATCTCTTTTTGATTTAATTCAATTTCTCTTCTAATTCTATTATCAAGCTCTTCAATAATCTTTCTTACTTCTTCTATTGACAATAACTTTTCCTTATATAAAATAAATACAGATTCTGATATTTTATTCATATATTTATTATTTTTTAAAACATATTTATTGTTAGTTTCAAATTTTATTTGTGTTTCAATAGGTTTTACAAATAGTCCATATTCTAATTTTATTTCATCATTACTATATCTCTTTGAAATAATAATATTATTCATATAAGTTATCTCCTAAAATTATTTTAATTATTTTGTATTACCCAATAAGTCCCATAATGTTCTTCAATTAATCCATCTCTAATCAACTTATCAATTATGATATTAGCTGTAGTATATCCTATTTTATATTTTCTGACAAGAGTATATGAACTAAATCCCTTTTGAGTTTTAATAAAATCAACTACATCAGTATATATTTTATTTGCAATAAAAATATTCTCTCTTTCTTCTTCCATTAGTATTAACCCCTAAATTATTTTAACTTTCCTTTTACATATTTAATTAAATCTCGGAAATTTAATTCCTTGTTTAATATTTTATCATTTTTATCAATAATAAACAAGTCCTTTAATTTTTGCATTTCTTCATATCCTTTTATTAGGTCTTCATCACTTATTTCTTCACTTTTTTCTATTATGCTTTTTATTTTTTCTATTGTTTCTTCGCCTTCTTTTATTTGTTGTTCTTTATATTCTTTCCAATCATCTATATTTCTAAATGCTAAATTTGATTTTAAGATTTCTCTTGTTTTCTTTACCTTTTCATTTTCTTCATTTTCATTATCATTTAACCAAAATTTAATACTTGCTAATTTTCCTTGTGCATAACTCAACTCTTTTTCAAAGTATTCTTTTATGTACTTTCCCATAATTTTCCTCCATATTATTAATTAAATTCAAACTTTATACTTCCATCTTTTTCTAACTTTAAGTATGCGTTAAATTCTTTCCCTGATTTGCTTTTAAACCCTTTTATTAAATCTGTTTTGTTTTTTAAAAGCAATTTTTTTGCTTGACTTTTAGTTATACTTTTTCCTGCAATTGTTTTCCATATTGAAAATTTACAACCTTCTTTAAATCCTGAACAAGAATAAGATAATTTACTTTCAAAAATATCTTTATGACATAAAGGACATTTTCCTAAACTCTCCTTATTAATATTTTTAGATATTCTTTCAACATCTATGTTTTGATTCATTATGTTTTTTATTGTAACTTCTTCTTTTTTTACAACATTATCAATTGTATCCTGCTTATTATATATATTTTTTAGGTTTTGTGAAAGTTCAACAGTTTTTTCTTTATATAAGTTTATATTTAATTTATCTAAAGTTTCAATAAATTTTATACCTAAATCTGTAATAGATAATATATTTTTATTGGCACTTATATAACCTATTTTTTTGACTTTTTCGACCGTTCCTGACCTTGTTGCAGGAGTACCTATTTCAATTCCTTTAAGAATTGCTTTATAATCTTCAGTATCATTTTCTTCTTCATTTTCATCTTCAACTTCTTGCTTTTTAAACGGTTTTTCAAAAAATCTATTAAGCTCTGCCTCTGTTACTTTATTAGGTGGCGTTGTTTCTTTTTCCTCAAGTTTAATATTATTTTTAAATAATTCATTATTTTTAAATATTGGAACTGATTTTTCATTTAAATCATTTTCAAATTTTAAATATCCTTGTTGTATTACAGAAGTTCCTTTTAACTTTGTTGAATACTCTGTATTCTCAATTTCAAAAGTAACTATTGTCTGTGATAAAATACACTCTTCTTTTGTAAAATTAGCAAAAAATCTATTTTTTACTACATTAAACAATTTTATTTCGTCATCAGATAACTTTGTTTCATCAACTAATTTTTCGGTAATTGTAATAGCACTATGTGATTCAACTTTTGAAGAATCAAAGATTGCTTTTGTTTTCTTTAATTCTAAATCTGAATTATTTAAGACTTGTAATATTCTTTCAACTTTAGGGATTTCTTCTTCTGCCATATATTCAGTATTCGTTCTTGGATAAGTCAAATATCCTTTTTCGTACAAGCTTTGAACAAGACTTAATGTTTTATCTAAACTTATTTTATAATTTTTAGACATATAATTTTGTAATGTAGCCAATGAAAATAATTTTTTAGGTTTTTTTGTCACTTCTTTATTTTCTACATTAACCACTTTAATGTTTTTATTTTCTATTTCTCTTTTAATATTTAAAGCTTTTTCGTATTCATCTTTTGTAAATTTAAGTTTTGAAAAATCTAGTTTTATTTCTTGCCCTTCTTTGTTTATTACTGCTGATAGTGTATAATATTTTTCAGCTTTAAAATTTTTTATTTGCATATCTCTATCATAAATATATTTTACCGTTGGAATAATAACTCTTCCTGTATTTAAAGTAGTTCCTGCTTTCAAAGATATATAACGAGTAAGATTAATACCATATAGCCAATCTATATAACTTCTTGCCAATCCTTCATTGTATAGATTCTCCGTATTTTTAATATCTTTTCTGTATTTTAATTCTTTTCTAATAGTGTTTTCAGTTTGATCTTCAAGCCATATTCTTGTTATTTTTTTACTAATTTTTAATTCTTTAAAAATTTTATAAACAACAATATTTATTAATACTTCTCCCTCTCTATCAGCGTCCCCTGAATTTATTATTTCAGTAACATCATTTCTTTTTATTAATTCTTTTATTAGTTTATATCTTTCTTTTATACCTGTATCATTTTTAATTTTATATTCGAAGTTTTGAGGAAAAAATGGTAAATTATCTAATGACCATTTCTTTTTTTCCTCTCCTGTATAATCTTCAATATCATATAAAGTTAATAAATGACCAAAAACTGAAGTAACAATAAATTCATCATTTTCGTAATAGTCATTTACTCTTTTCATATTTCCTATAGCTCCTATAATTTTTTGAGCTAAACTTGGCTTTTCAGCTATAATTAGTGCTTTTGACATTTTCTTTTTTTTCCTTTCTATACTTCTCTATTTTTACTTGCATTTTTATATATTTCATAAATAATATGATTTCTTGGTTCTTTTACTAACCATTTATTTAAGTCTTTTTCAAGTAATGGCATATCGGTTTCTTTTTCTATCAAGTCCATTATTTTTGTAAAAATATTAGTTGCTTTCATAACTTTTACCTCCTTTCTTACAAAGTCCACCTGGTGGACTTTGTAATTTTTTTATAATACATTTTTTTAAAAAAATTACATTTAGAGGGCTTGTCCCTCTAGTTGTTTTCGCAATTATGTAATAATTGCTATCCTGCCTTGCTAATAAAAAGCAAGGTAAAAATATAAGCCTACTATTCTAAAGAACATTAAGCCCATCAATTCCATAAATTAGAATTTTAATTTCTTCAATTAGTTCTTTATTGTCTTTTAGAAATGTTGGTAATGTCATATTATATTCAACTAAAAAATCTTCTCTTTCGTATTTTTTAGTCATATAATAATTTTCCAAAATAAGTATTTTTCTAATTTCTTTTTTATGTTTTCTATTATCAATAGCTTTTAAGCTTTTTCTTTCATCAATATATTTTTTTAAAATTTTTTCCATATAATCAACGAATATTTTAGTTTTCTTTTTACTATTTAAAATTACTTCTTCTATTGAATCATCATCTTTAACAAAAATATCTTTCATTAATTCGTTTATCTTTTTTTCCTTAACTTCTTGTAATGTATTAATATCTAGTATTACATCTTCGGTTTGCAGTTTTAATATATTATAATTCTTTAATATTATCTCTGTTTTTTGTGTATAAATATCATTTTCTTCATTTTGTTGAACCTGTTTCATTGTTTTTTCTAATGCTTTTTCTATATTTCTTTGTATAGATTCCTCTAACAATTTTTCCAGTTCAGGATTTAATACCTTACCCATTTCTTTCATCTCCTTTTTATTCTCGTTAAATCTAATTTTAAGACTAATTATTTTTATAAAGATAAACTTTATTATTTAATATAATAAATTTCTTATATGTTGATTCTCGTTTCAAATTTTGCTTTATTTATTTTTACTATTAAAAAATTTGAACAATCCTTTTTTCTTTTTATTATTTTCTGCCATATCTAACAACATTTTCTTTTTATTATTTTCTGCAGTATCTAATAACATTTTGTTAGCTTCATCAACCTGAAGATACATAGCTTTGAATAGATTTTTATCTTCCATTGTTGTTTTTAGTTGTTCTTGATAATATAGTTCCCTTGAGCTATAACTTTTTTCTCTTTCGTTTGCCACTTGTAATTGAGCTTTTAACAACTCAATCTCTCTCTTTAAATATTTATTTTCAATTTCAATTTCGCTTTCGTTTTTTTCTTGAGTATTTATCGGTGTAATTACTTTGGAATTCTTTGCTCTTTTTTGTAATAAGTAATTATATCCTTCTTTGGTTATTTCTTTTCCATTTGCTCCATCTACTATATATCCTTTTTCAATTAGTTCATTTTTTTGATTATATATATTTTGTACTGAACAATCTAAATTTTTTGCAACCTCGTTAATTGTATACATTTTATCTTCCCCCTTATTTTATTTTGTTTATCAAACTCTTGATGAAATAATTTAAAAATCTTATATAATCCCCGTTTTCATCTGCAATTTCCATTTTTTCTTTACATTTAAGAAAAATTGTCTTTATATCTTCTTCAGTTAATTTATAAATTTTTTCGCCATTTTTTCCATTTATGATTTCATTTATAGCATATATTACTACCATAAAATACTCTTTACTTTCTTTGGGTAATATATCATTATTAAAAAATGAAATATCTGAAATATAGTAATTTAACCTTTTTAGTTCTTTAAAAATATCAGTATCTCTTTCTAAAAGTTCAGAATCTTCCTTGGCTTGTTTGATTATTTCATTTATTAAATTATATAAAGTGTCAAATGTCATTGTCCTTATTTCTTCTGTATCTATATCTTTATCTTTATCTATATCTAGGTAACTTTTTGGTAACGGATTAGTAACTTCTTGGTAACCTGTTGGTAACATATTGGTAACATTGTTACCAACTCCTAATATATCTTTTTTACTTGAAGCTGTAAGTAATTTGTCTCTTTGTCTTTTTCTTCTCATTAGTTCTGCTTTATTACTTTCTGTTCCAATTAACGGTATAATTTGTTCCAAAAAAATTGCTCCATTTTCTAAAATTGTAATTAGTTTTACTTTAATTAAAACTTGCATTGCAACTCGAACAGTATCAATATTAGTATTAGTTAAATCTGCTATTGTTTTTTCATTATAAGGAATTAGCATATCTCCCACTTTTCTAATCAGAATACCATCTGTGCTTATTGCTTTACTACATAATTTTAGATAAAAATACACATAATCTTTTCCACCTTCTTGTTCTTCAAGCCACTTAATAGTATCTTCTTCAAAAAAATCTTGTTTAAATTTAAGCCAATAATATTTTTTGTTATATTTACTATAATTTTTTTTCTTTTTTTCTTCTGCCATTGTATAATCCCCCTCGTATTTATTTTCTTCTTGGTACGCTAAAATATTTTTTAACAGCAGAAACTTCTGCTATTTTTTCTTTTCCAAAATCGCAACTAGGAAAATCAGGTCTATTAAATAATTTTTTAATTGTTGGTTCACTCCAGGAAGTCATTTTACACATATCTTTTATACTAATAAAATTTAATGGTTCTCTTTCTTCAATTTGATCTAAAAGCTGTATAATTCTTTCTAGTTGATTTATTTGTTCTTGTAAATTACCATCAACTTTAATATTCATATCTATCCCTCTCTTTCTTAATACATTTAAATTACTTTTAAATTGGTTTTAAAGTTGCTTTAAACTACTTTTAAATCACTTTAAAATTACTTTAAAACATTTATATTTCAGTGCTTTCAACAATTTCAACAAGTTTATCTATTTTACATTTTAATATTTCTGAAGCTATCTTTAAATCTTTGTCTGTAAATGGAACACTTAAGTTCTCTTTTTTATATAATATATTAGTTGATTTATATCCCATTTTTTCTGCTAATTCTTTTGCTCTTATATTTCTTTCTTTTCTTATTAATTTAATTCTGTAAAATTTTTTTATTTTTTTCTCCACTTTTGTTCCTCCTTTTTTCTTTTCTCGTTTTTGTTCCTGTCAGGAACATTATATATCTTTTTTTAGTTCCTGTCAAGAACTTTTTTTATATTTGTTCTTTTTTAAATCTTTTTATTAATAATATTGTTAAAATCCTTTATAATAAAGACATAAGGGGTTTTTATTATGAATAAAATTAAAAATTTAAGAGAAGAAAATGATATTAAACAAGAACAACTTTCTAAAATATTAAATGTTCAACGCTCAAATGTAAGTAAATATGAAACTGGAAAAATATTATTGAGAGAAGATCAGATTATAAATTTATGCAAATTTTTTAATGTATCGGCTGATTATTTATTAGGATTAAGTTCAATAAAAAAATCAACAAATACGGAAAAGGAAATACTTGATTTATTGGGGATTGATAAACAGAAATATGCGAACCTATCTTTAAAATCTAAAGAACAAATTAAAAAGTTTATAGAATTTGTAGAAGAACAAGAGGATAGATAGTATTCTATACCATTAAGGTAATTTAAAATCGTAATTAAAATGTAAAATAGGAGTTACCTACGGGTATCTCCTATTTGTTTATTTGCTTTTAAACTACTTTAAAATAACTTTAAAACTAATGTTAAATACTTTTTAAATTAATGTTAAAGTACTTTTAAACAACTTTAAAACTACTTTAATAAGTATTTTATAATTATATGTATTGATTTTAATATACTATATTTTTTAATTTTTCTACAATAAAGATATTGGACTTTAAATACTAATTTTCTTTCTCTTATCTTTAGTAAAAAAATTTTTATTTTATTCATTTCATTACCTCCATTAAAAAATGAAAGTAATAATACTACTTATATATATTATAAAATGAAAGGAGTTTGTTGTCAAAAATTATGTAAAATATTTTGCTTTAAACTGATTTTAAACTAATTTTAAAGGACTTTAAAACAACTTTAAAAATGCTTTAAAATACTGAATTTATTAGTTTAAAGGAGGCTTAAAATGTCAAAGAAAAGAACTCGTGGAAACGGAGAAGGAACAATTTATTTTAAAGAAAGCAAAAAATTATGGGTTATGCAATACACACTTGGAAGAACACAAGAAGGAAATTTTAAAAGAAAAACTTTATATGGCAAAACAAGGAAAGAAGTAAAAGAAAAATATGAGAAACTAATAACTGATATAAATACAAACAATTTTGTAGATAAATCAAATATACTTTTCA
Source organism: Clostridia bacterium (assembly GCA_017434295.1). Lineage (GTDB taxonomy): Bacteria > Bacillota > Clostridia > TANB77 > CAG-508 > CAG-269. Next base: position 1,712 of record JAFRFO010000102.1, on the reverse strand, counting down.
AAGACTTATGTATGGAAATTATAGAATATGGCTATAAGATGAATAAATTATCAGATTGTTCTTATATTAGAAAGAAAGAAACATATAAAATGATTTGTAATCATTATATGGCTGATTTAGAAATTCAGAAAATAACTGAATATGACATAAAAGATTTTTTTAGTTATATTATCAAATACTCAAATGGTACAATTGGAAAAATCTACGGCTTAGTTAATAGTACTTTCAAAAAAGCAGTAAGAAAAAATATAATATCATATAACTATTTAGATGATAAAGAAGAATTTTTTATGCCAAAATCTAATAAACAAGATAAAAAAATAAGAAGTTTAACCATTGAAGAAGAAAAGAAACTTATATCTGTTTTAAAGAATGAAGATGTATTGTATAAATATCAATATTTATTGGAGCTTTTTTCAGGTATGCGTATGGGAGAAATAAATGCTTTAAAACTTGAAAATATAAATTTTCAAGAAAGAAGTATTTACATTGACAAAACAATTACTAGAAATATAGAAAATAAAGGTGTAGTTGGTAAAAAAGGAAAAACAAAAAAAGCAACTAGAGAAATTACAATAGATAATCAAGTATGTAATATTTTAAAAGAATATATTGAAAACTATTATATACCTAATGATCTAAACTTACTTTTTTATGATCACAAAAAGCAAAGAGTAATAAGTACATCTCAAGTAAATATGGCATTCAAAAGGTTATGTGAAAAATACAATATAACAAATTCAAATGTAAATCAACATATGTTAAGACATACATTTGCAACAAGACAAATAGAATCAGGAACTCCTGCACAAATTCTAAAAGAAATTTTAGGACACGAAGAAATAAGTACAACTCTTGACACATATACGGACATTTTTAATAAATATAAAGAAGAACATTCGAAAAGATTTAATGAATACCTTAAGCAAACTGGTTTGCAATTTTATGATGATAATTAAATAATTTGTACTGCAATAGTACTGCAGTAGTACTGCAACGCAAAATTATTTGTAATATATTTACATTTATCTCAAAAATATAAAAAGCCCTGTATATACTGAAATAAGTGTATACAGGATACTTTATAAATAAACTCAAATACATATAAAATATGTATAAAATGGCAGGGGTAGTCATAAACTTTTCTATGTTCAACCTTTATAAAAAGCTTATTTTTAGGTATTCTTGACTAATGTAAATCTCTATAGTACTGCAGTAGTACTGCAGTAGCATTGTAATAATAATATATTTATTTATATTTGTCAAGGTATATAATTATACTAATTCTTTATAAAAATCGCTTATTTTTCATTTTGAGGCTTTGTTTCTGTCACAAAATATTAATTTTATAAGTTTATTATTACTTTTATTAATTTTTTCTTTATATTTCTGTTCTATAACATATAATATAATAGAAATTAATAACATTATTATTAAAAATAAAATAATTAGTAGTTTATCTTCAGTTTTGTAAAAAGCAAAATTTGAAAACATAAAAAACTCCTTTCAAAAAAAATGAGGTTATTAATAACCTCATTTTTATACTACAATAATATTTTCATCATTTCTTTTAACACTATCTATAAGTTCAGCAATTTCATTTTCGCTTAAAGATTTAATATCTCCGTTGTCATCTGTTTTAAAAAGATATTGATTTTCTGTTGAATCCTTTTGTTTAGAAGTTATAACTATTTTATTTATATAATTATTTT
>JAFRFO010000101.1 GCA_017434295.1 Clostridia bacterium | reverse complement strand
TATTTTCTATAATCATCCCTCCTTTTTAGTTTACATAGTTATAACATGGATTTTTGAATTTGTAAAGAAAAAGTTAAAAAAATGGAAAACTTCGTTTTCCATTTTTTTATTAAAACTCAATTTTCTTTTCAATCCAATTTTTTAAATCAGCAATAGCAATTCTTTCTTGTTCCATAGAATCTCTATCACGAATTGTTACTTGTCCATCTTCTAATGTATCAAAATCAATAGTTACACAATATGGAGTTCCAATTTCATCTTCTCTTCTATAACGTTTTCCAATTGAACCAGCTTCATCATAATCACATGGGAAGTATTTTGATAATTCATCATATACTTCTTCTGCTTTTTCACTTAACTTTTTAGAAAGTGGTAAAATTGCCACTTTAAATGGTGCAATTGCTGGATGTAAGTGAAGCACAACTCTTGAGTCTCCTTCACCTAAATCTTGTTCTTCATAGCCATTACACAAAAATGCAAGAGCAAGTCTATCTACACCAACTGATGGCTCTATTACATAAGGAATAAATTTTTCGTTTGTTTCTGGATCCATATAGCTCATATCTGTTTTACTATGTTCTTGATGTCTTGTTAAATCATAATCTGTTCTGTCTGCAATTCCCCATAATTCTCCCCATCCAAATGGATACTTAAATTCTATATCTGTTGTTGCTTTACTATAGAATACTAATTCTTCTTTTTCATGTTTTCTATATCTTACATTTTCTTCTTTTAAACCTAAACTTAATAAGAAATCTTTACAATATTTTTCCCAGTATTCAAACCATTCTAAGTCCGTACCTGGCTTGCAGAAAAATTCATATTCCATTTGTTCAAATTCTCTTGTTCTAAATGTAAAGTTTCCTGGTGTTATTTCATTTCTGAAAGCTTTACCAATTTGTCCCATTCCCATTGGAACTTTTTTTCTTGATGTTCTCATTACATTTTTAAAGTTTACAAATATTCCTTGACATGTTTCTGGTCTTAAATATACTGTAGATGTTGAATCTTCTGTAACTCCAATAAATGTTTTAAACATTAAGTTAAATTGTCTTATTCCTGTAAAATCATGTTTATTACAATTTGGACAATTAATTCCATTATCATCTATGTATTTTACTAAAGCTTCATTACTCATTCCATCTGCGCACATATCTATTCCATGTTCTGCTGCCCAGCTTTCAATTAGTTTATCTGCTCTATGTCTTGTTTTACAAGCTTTACAGTCGATTAATGGATCATTAAATGTAGATACATGGCCTGTTGCTACCCATGTTTCTGGATTCATTATTATTGCTGAATCTAGACCTACTGAGTCTTTTCTCTCATTTATAAATTTTTTAGTCCATGCTTTTTTTACATTGTTTTTTAATTCTACTCCTAAAGGTCCGTAATCCCAGCTATTTGCTAGTCCTCCATATATTTCTGAACCAGGATATATAAATCCTCTACTTTTACACAAATTAACTATTGTGTCCATTGATTCTACCATAATTATTCTCCTTATAAAATAATTCTCAATTCTTATTAAAATATCATATTATAGCGATTTTGTCAATAAAAAATCGGTCAATTTGTACCTCGTACTAACTAACCGATTTATCATGTTTTTTAGAAGTGTTCCTAAAAGCATCCCTAAAAGAAGTTTTTTGCTGCCTTAATTACATTATTCATAAGCATTGCAATTGTCATTGGTCCAACTCCTCCCGGAACTGGTGTTATATAACTTGCTTTTTTACTAACATTTTCAAAATCCACATCTCCACAAAGTTTGCCATCTTCTCCTCTATTAATTCCAACATCAATTATAACTACACCATCTTTTACCATATCTGCTTTTAAGAATTTTGCTTTTCCAATTGCAACTATTACTATATCTGCTTTTTTTGTATATTCTTCTATATTTTGTGTTTTTGAATGGCATACTGTTACTGTTGCATTTTTGTTTAAACAACATTGAATTAGTGGCTTTCCAACTATATTGCTTCTTCCAATTATTACAACATTTTTTCCTGTTAAGTCTATATTGTATTCTTCAAACATTTTCATAACTCCATATGGAGTACATGAAATAAAGGTGTCTTGTCCAATTGAAAGTTTTCCCACATTTACAGGATGGAAACCATCTACATCTTTTTTATAATATATTTCTCTAAATGCTTCGTTTATATCTAATCCAGCTGGAATTGGACTTTGTAGTAATATTCCTGTTACATCTTTTCTATCATTTAATTTATGAATTAAGTCAATTAGTTCTTTTTGTGTTGTTTTTTCATCTAAAAGAAATTCCTCATATTCTATCCCTACATCTTCACAAGCCCTACTTTTATTTTTTACATATACTTTTGATGCTGGATTGTCTCCAACCATTATTACTGCAAGTTTGGGCACAATTCCTTTTTCTTTTAAATTTTGACAATCTATTTTTAAGTTTTCTCTTGTCTTTCTTGCTAATTCTTTTCCATCAATTATTATTGCCATTTTTCAACACTCCTTTTTTACTATTATCATTTTGTATAATATCATAAACAAGAAAAAAATCAATAATTTACTTATAAATTATTGATTTTTTTAAAATTGCCAAACGAACCCGGCCCAATGGCAATTTTAATTATTTGGTCTATGTGTTACCATTGGTGTATTTTCTGTAATATTGCTAAATCTATATCCATTTTCTATACCAAAATCTATTATTCTTGGAAGTGCATCTAATACTTTAGAATTTGAACTAAAGTCATGCATTAGAACTACATTTGCTCTTGATTTGCTTAAACTTTTGGTGACATTATCAACCATTTTATCTGCATTTCTAGCGCCACCAGCATCTCCAGAATCAACATTCCAATCAAAATACTTATATCCTCTTTCTACCATTATATTACATAATCTTGTCATAATTCCTGGGTTAAAACTACTTACTGTATTAGAACTTCCACCTGGAAATCTAGTAATTGTTGCATTATATCCAGTTGATTCTTTGATTTTATCTTGTAATTTTGTAATATTTGATAAATAAGCTTCTTCTGATGTATATATTGTTTTATAGTCATGTGAATATCCATGAATTCCAATTGTATGGCCTTCATTATATGCTCTTTTAACTAATTCTTCTCCTGTTTCGCCATAATTTAGTATAAAAAAAGTTGCTTTTACATTTTTTTCTTTTAATATATCTAGTATTTTAGGAGTGATATTGGTTGATGGACCATCATCGAAGGTTAAGTAAATAACTCCAGCCTGCCCCTCAGAACCACTATGTGCTTCAACCTCACTGTATACTAGTTGTTGTTTTACATTAACTATTCTCTCTTTTACTGCTTCGTTTCCTTTACTATCTGAAACTTTATAAGTAATCTTATAAGTTCCTTCTTTTGATGTATCTACACTACCTTCTGTAACTATTTTATCAGATAAATCCCCTTCTTTTTCATCAACAGCTGTCGCACCTTTTTCTTCATAAGTTCCACCTAACACTACTGTCATATTACTAAAACCTTTTATATCTATAACTGGTGGAATATTATCTATTATTGTTACTTTTCTTATTTTTTCTGCTTTATTACCAGAACTATCTTCTATTTCATATTTTATATTATAATGGTTTTCATCAATTTCTTCTTTAGTAGTTTTAATCTTGTCTGTTATATCACTATCATAATTATCTATTGATTTTACACCTGGTTCTTCAAAACCATTTGCATAAGATTGATTATATTCTTCTCCACCTTCTAGTGTTAATTCTGGTGGAGTAGTATCTACAATTTTTATTTTGGCTTGTTTTTTATATTTTCCTATCCATGTATCTAATTCTAATGATACGTCATAGTCTCCAGTTGTATTAAAGTCAATATTTCCAATTACTTTTACATTATTGGTTACATCTTGAAAATGATATTTAGCAGGTACAGTTATTTTATTTTGCGTTTTGACTTCAATATTGTTTATTTGTTCTGTTTTTATCTCTGGCCTTTCTATTATAAATGTTATACTAAATATACATAAGAAAATCCCTAATAAAACCAATATATATTTCCAAATTATTTTTTTATGCTTTATTTTTAATAAAATAATTAAAGCTATAAGTGCTATTACTAGCAATATAGCTTCAGTTAAATATATGATATTATTAATACCCATTATTTATTTCCTTCTTTGTTTTCTATCTCTTTTGGTTCTTTAGCTGTTTTAGCTGTTTTTGTTGCTGTTTTTGAAACTTTTGTTGTTTTTGTTTTTGCTTTTGTTTCAGTTACAGTTACAGCTTCACTTCTTGCACATATTAAAGCAATCAAAATAACTACTGACCAAGTGATACTAGATATTGCATTTGAACCTGTTACTGCTGATGATCCCTTTGTTACAATTAATATTCCACTTCCTATTAAAGAAATAAAATATAATATTATTAAAAATGTTGACTTTTTAGGATCTCTTACAGCTCTCCACATTAAATATGTTTCAACTAATGCTATAGCAAAAGTAACCATTAGGAATAATCCTGGGAAATTTGCTGGTAATTGTGCATAATAACTTTCGTTTTTAACCATATCCCAAACTGTTTGATTAATTTCAGGTACTTTATTAGTTAAAGCTAATATGGATAATAGTAGTATTAATACACTTCCTATTGTTATAAATATAGCACAAATCTTCAACAAAGTTCTTCCAAATCCTACATTTTTCATTTTTATTCCTCCTTCTTTTGTATATTTTTCTATTATTTGACAATTATATTTTACTATTATTTTTTTTGTTCGTCAATTGTTTTTATAATATTTTTTATAATATTTTTTATAATATTTTTCTAACAATTTTTTTATTAAGAAACTTATTAATTAAGCCTATTTGTTAAACTATTCTTTTTAACAAATAGGCTATTTTTATTTTTTAATCATTAATTTTAACTGTGAAACTTGTAAATCCACTTTTTGAGCTTGCTTGAATAGTTCCTTTATATTTATCAACTATTTGCTTTGCAATTGCAAGACCCAATCCGTATCTTTTTTCATTTCTATTTCTTGCTTTATCAACTCTATAAAACCTTTCAAATATTTTTTCTCTCTCATCTACCGGAATAGGTTCTCCTTCATTTTTTATTTCAATTTTTATATCATTTTTTTCTTTTTCTAAATTTACAATTATTTTTTTATTTTTTTCTGTATGTTTTATTGCATTATCTAGTATAATAGATATAATATGTTTTATATCATCTTTATCACCGTTAAAGAATATGTTTTCTTTTATATTTGTTTCTAAATTTATTTTCTTTTCATATATCATACTTTCAAAAACTGCAACTGACATTTGAACTTCTTTTGATAAATCAAATTTTTCTTTATTTATTCTATTTGTATTTTCCATTTTAGCAAGTGTTAGTAAATCATTAACCAATTTATTCATACTTTGAACTTCATTTTGAATATATGTTATCCATTTGTCATTTCCTATTTTATCTTGTAAAACATCAGCATTTGCCTCAATAACTGCAAGAGGCGTTTTTAATTCATGTGATGCATCAGAAACAAATTGTTTTTGTTTTTCAAAAGCCTCTTCAACTGGTTTAACAATTATTTCAGATATTTTTTTTGCAATTAAATAAATAATAACTATTCCAACAACTCCAACTATTACAGAAGAAATTACAATAATCCTTAATCTCTTTATAGCACTTTCATTTTCCATTAATGTTATTTCTTTTTGATTTGCAAACCTTCTAACTTTATATATATAATTTCCAATATATCCTTCTTCTGAATTTTTTTTACTTACTTCTATTGCATAATCTCTTATCTCTTCTGTTACCTCATTAGATTCTCTAACTACCAAACCATCATCTATGTGTAATTTATATACTCCTTCTATTTCTGGTAAAACTAAGTTTGATTCAGATCTTATTTCATTAAAATCTTTTGGCCTATCTATTTGTGTTATTTCTCTATCTTCTTTTCCTTCAATTCTATCCATAAGCATCGTAGCAGAAGTAATTGTATTTTTATAACTAAATACTGTAAATGCTATAAGAACTCCTAATACTATTGTTGTAAGCAAAAGCTGAATTATCCAAAATATTCTTTTTTTTAATTTATTTATCATTTTTACAACTATTCCTTTCTAATAAATCATAGTTCTTACTACAAAACTCATTAGTTATTAATCTAGTTTTTGTTCTAATTTATATCCAACACCTCTAATAGCTTTAATATTTACATTAGAATTAATTAACTTAAGTTTTCTTCTAATAAATGTAATATAAACTTCTACATTATTATATTCTGCATCACTTTCGTATCCCCAAATTCTATCTAATATAGTATCTCTTGATAATATTTGATTTTTATTTAATAGTAATTTTTCTAGTAGTTCTAGCTCTTTTCCACTTATTTGAATTTCATTATCATTACACTTTAATTTTGCACTTTTTAAATCTAAAACTATATCTCCATATTCAAAACAATTTGTTTCATCAATATTATTGGTTCTTTTTAATACAGCTTTTATTCTAGCCATTAGCTCTCTCATAGAAAATGGTTTTGTTATGTAATCATCTGCTCCATGTTCTAGTCCATTTAGTTTATCTTCTATTTCAGATTTCGCAGTAAGCATTATAACTGGAGTTTTTATCTTTTGATTTCTTATATATTTTAGTATTTCAAATCCATTTTTCTTTGGAAGCATTACATCTAACAAGATTAAGTCATAGTTTTCTGTTAATGCTTCATCTTCCCCATCTTCTCCGTTTGTTTTTATACATACATTAAATTTTTCTTTTTTTAATGTTTCTGCCACTGCGTCTGCTAGACTATATTCATCTTCTATTAATAGGATATTCATTATATGCTTCACCTCTTATTTTATTATATATTTTTTTATTGAAATAATATTGAAAATAATAATTTTTGTTTTAAAGTATTTCATCACTAACTACTTTAAACTCGATATCCTCCATATTTGGAAATATTTCTCTTACTCTCTTTAAAGTAAGCATAGTCATCTTTGGTTGAGGATTTTTGTCATCGGTTGATAACAATTTCTGTGTATAACAATTTGGTGCTGTTTTAAAAAGCAAATATCTATTTCTTACAAAAGTATAATAAATT
>JAFRFO010000100.1 GCA_017434295.1 Clostridia bacterium | reverse complement strand
TTCTTCCATATATTTTTTTAGTTCATCTTTAAATTGAAAAATCTTAACTGGCTCTCCTGTTATTTTATTTTTTGCATATTTTAAGAAGTTTGTAACAGATATTCCAGGGATTTCTTCTGGCAATTGAAAAGACATAAATATACCTTTTCTTGCTATTTCATCTGGCTTTAAATCGTTTATGTTTTCTCCTTCATAAATAACTTGTCCAGCTGTTTTTGTGTATTCTGGATTATTTAATATTGCATTAGCTGTAGTTGTTTTACCAGAACCATTTGGTCCCATTATTACATGAATTTCTCCTTTATTTATCTTTAGATTTAATCCTTTTAATATTTCTTTTTCTCCTGCATTTACATGCAAATCTTTTAATTCAATTAATGTATTGTTCATATTTATCCTCTTTTCTTTTATTATTAAATTATTTGATATCATAAAATCTATTTGAATAATTTGTAAAACATTATTATTATCAACCTAACTATTCTTAATCTTTCTCATCGTTCTTCTCTTACAAGACCTACATCTTTCCTGGTTAACATCATAATCACAATCCAAACTATTTAAATCAAGAACTTTATGAGTATATTTAGCAAGCTTGTTTACAGTATCGTCTGAAATTACTAATTTCACTTTTTCTGCCTCTTGTTTTGCATTTTCTTCATCTAAACTAAGTACATCTTTAAAAAATAAATAAATTATGTCATAAGTTTCTAAGATTTTTTTAGCTAAATCTTCTCCATTTTTTGTTAATTCTATTGTTCCATAAGTTTCATAATTTATTAATTCATTTGCCTTTAAATTATTTATTGCTTTATTTACTCCTGCTTTACTACAATTCATCTTATTTGCAATATCTGTAACACGTATATTACCATTTTGTTTTTTTAGCACATATATGGTTTTTAGGTATTCTTCCAAAGCTTTTGATATCATATTATTCTCCTTTTTGTTAACTATGGTTAACATTATATTATAATACAATATATTTGTCAATAAAAAAGTACAAAAAAAAATGTCAGCGTTTAAGTATATCGCTGACATTTAAATATATATAATATATCAAAGATTTTTACATTTTATAAGAATAATATAATTGCTAAAGCAGTTCCTAAAATTATTTCTCCTTTTGTTAACTCTTTAGGCATAATCTCAATCTCTGGTTCTGCATCTTTTTGGCTAGTAAGTGAAACTTTATAATGACTTACATTATTAAGTTTAAAGAATAATTCTAATGGCATTTCTTCATTAGTTCTATCAATTTCTATATATCTTTTTCCCATACTAACATTTCTATCTGTAAAAAGTTCAATCTTTAAGTATTTGTCTTCTATACTTTTTACATTATTAATCATACCTCTAATTCTACCATTTACTTTTGTACTATCTGCTTGATATATAACTACTTGAGATAAATCGTCTTGGTCTCTTCTCATATCTTTATAGTTTGAATTCAAGGCTACTGCTATTAAAAAATTAGAAAGTAACGCAAACCCTATTAGCAATGCTATATATGATCCATATTGTTTCATTTTATCCATTTTTATTATCAATCCTTTCATAAGTTGGAAAATTCCTTAAAAATCATTTTCCAAACTTTACCACCTAAATCTATTATAGCAAAAATGTAGCTAATTTTCAATATATTAGAAGAATTTTATCTAAATAAACAGAATATAAATATGTTTTCTCAACTTTTTTATTCAAAGCCTTTTCCAAAGCTTGCTTATACAAATCAAGTTGTATTTTATATTTATTTATTAATTCCTTTTCGTTTCCATTTTCAACATAATCTGTTTTATAATCAACTAAAATAACCTCATCATTTTCATTAATGTAAAACAAATCTATTATACCTTGAACTAGAATTTTGTCATTATTGTTTTCTTCTTGAATTTTATTTGTTTGGATTTTATCCGCTTCTATTTCTATATAAAATGGCTTTTCTTTATATACTTTTTTTGCTTTTTTAAGTTCTTTCCAAATATTGGATTGTGTAAATTTTAATAGTTTACTTTGATTTATACTCTCTTTTTCAATTTGATTGATAATATTGTTTTTATACATTTTTTCAATTAAATCATTAATTAAAACTTTGTCATACTCTATTTGGGGATCTAGCCTTTGTAAACACATGTGCATTAAAGTTCCTTTTTGAGCACCTGTTAATTTTACATTTTCTTTATTTTTTAAGAATTTTGGTTCAATTAAACTATTAATATTTATAGAATCATCATAATTAATTGTATCTTTTTTAATAATTGTATCTTTTTGGCTTTCTAAACTATCATTCTTAAGCAATGTGTATTTTTCATTTTCTTTTTGTTTAATCATGCTTACAGAAGTCTTTGTTGGAGTAATGGTAGAAAGCTTATACTTATATTGATATTCTATATCATTCTTTATTTCTTCTAAACTATCTTTATCAATTTTATAATCATCCAATTCTTTTATTATATCATTATTAACTTCGGTTTCTTCTGCCTTGTTATTTATAATTTCATCTTTACTAATTAGATTAATGCTAGCATATTTACTAAATAAATCCTTATCATAGCTTTTTACTAACAATAACCATTCTAAGTATGATTTATATTTCTTTAATATAATATGATTTATTTTATGCTTTTCCTTTGGATAAATATTTGCTGAATTATCAATTTTTTGTATTAGCTTATCATAATTATTAGTAATTCCAGTAATGAATAGTTTTTCTTTTGCTCTAGTAAGTGCAACATAAAGCACTCTCATTTCCTCAGATATACTTTCTATTTCCAATAAGTTTTTTACAGCTGTTTTGGCATTTGTATCATATTCAATTTGTGCATCATGGTTTATATATTTCATACCAATACCTAATTCATTATGAATAAGTATTTTATCAGTTCTTATACTTTGCAAATTAAACTGTTTATTTACATTTGCCAAAAATACTACTGGAAATTCAAGTCCTTTACTTTTATGAATGCTCATAATTCTAATTACATCATCATTTTCTCCAATTAGTTTTGCAGACCCTAAGTCATTGCTTCCAACTTTTAACTTATCTATGAAATTTATAAAATTATATAAGCCCTTAAAACTAGCTTGTTCAAACTGTTTTGCTTTTTCAAATAAATATTTTAGATTTGCTTGTCTGATATTTCCATTTGGCATAAGACCACAATAATTATAAAATCCTGTATCTGAATATATCTTCCAAATCAGTTCATCTAATGCCAAATATTCCTGTTCTTTTCTCCATGTTTTTAGATTATTTAAAAATGTTGTAATTTTGTTTTTTAGTCCGTCATCTACGTTTATTAAAGATTTTTGAATACATTTATAAAAATTTTCTTGTTTATCTGCTAAACGTATTTGGACCAAGTCATTATCTGTAAACTTGCCTATATTTGACCTCATAACTGTAACTAAAGGTATATCTTGCATTGGGTTATCTATTATTTTTAACAAGCATATAATGGTTTGAATTTCTATCGAATCAAGATATTCTTGAGAAGTATCTGAAAAAACAGGCATTCCATGTTCTATCAATTCTTGTTCAAATATGTTTGCTTTATTTTTTGTACTTCTTAATAATATTGCTATATCACTGTATTTAATATCTCTAAATTTTTCTTTTTTTCTATCATAAACTTGATATTTGTTATCAACTAGTTCCTTAATTCTTTTTGCAACAAATTTTGCCTCTAAATCAATTTCTTCAATATGTTCTTCTTCATCAAAACGGTCAATTGGTTCCGGGTTTAAAATATCTTCGCTGCCCAAAAGGTCCGTACCTTCTGGCAATATCACATCTATTTCTGTTTTTAAATCTTGATTTGTCTCTTTATAATCTTTAGCTCCCAAATTCAAGTATTCATCTTTTTCATAATTAACATCCCCGAGCTTCAAACTCATAATGTTTTGGAATACTAAATTAGTAAAATCTAAAATATTTGCTCTACTTCTAAAGTTTTTATAAAGTTGAATTTTTGTATTTTTATTTTTTCGATCAGTTGGTTCCAGGTTTAAACGGTCAGTTGCTTCAGGGTTTATATTGACCGCTTCTGGCAGTGAATATGTATTATATTTTTTCAAAAACAATTCTGGCATAGCTTGACGGAATTTATAAATACTTTGTTTTACATCTCCAACCATAAACAAATTATTACCATTTGAAATTGCTTTCATTATATGTTCTTGAACATCGTTACTATCTTGGTATTCATCAATTGCAATTTCTTGAAATTTATTTGTATACATTTTGGCAACTTCTGTTTTTTGTAATCTTCCTTCTTCATCTTCTTTTAATAAGATGTTTAATGCAAAATGTTCAATATCACTAAAATCAACTATATTTCTTTCTTGTTTTTTCTTAGTAAAAATTCCATTAAACTCTTTGATTAAATTTTTCAAATTAATTAATGTTTCATACATTTCATAAATATCTATATTAGATTGTTTTGAATCATTAATTAATATTTTTTCTAATTTACTATTTAATTTTTTCTTTACATTATCTCTTATGTCTTTAAATTCATCCTTTATTGGATTAGTTGTTTTAAGTCTTGGCCATTTTGAAAATTTCATATTTTGATATATTTCATAAGACTTATCCCAATTATTCAAATTAGATTTTAAATTTTCAAGCATATTAATATCTTGTTCAACGGTTTCAGTAACCTTTTCCAAATCTTCTATTAATAAAGATTTTTTTTTAACATCTTCTAAAATCTTTATATCATCTATTAATTCTTCCTCTATATCCTCTAGTAAAATACTTCCCCAAGGGGTTTTAGAAAAATCGACATCTAATTTTTCTTTTAAATTGAACATTTCAACATGTGAATCTAGCCATTTAAAAGGATATGGCATACTAGATATATTTTGAAAAATATTTAGTATCAATTCTTTTAAAGGTGTATCATCTTTGTAATTTGTATATGTATAAATTAGTTTTAAAAAATCTTCATCTTGTTCTTCATATTTATTCTCAAATAGCTCTTCTAAAGCATCTTGCTTGATTATTTCTATTTGTGCTGTATCTGATATATTAAAATTTGGAGAAACATTTTCCAATTCAAAAAAATTGTTTCTTACAACATCTAAGCAAAATGAATCAATTGTACAAATACTTGCTTTATTAAGCAAAAGTATTTGCTTTTGTAGGTTTTCATTTTCTGGATTTTCTTCTAACTTTTTATATATTGCATCTAAAACCCTTTGTTTCATTTCACTTGCAGCAGCATTAGTAAATGTAACAACTAAAAGTTTATCAATATCTATTTTTTCATTAATTATTTTATTAATTATTCTTTCAACAAGAACAGCAGTTTTACCACTTCCTGCGGCAGCAGATACTAAGATGTTTTTGTCTTTTTCATATATTGCACTTTGCTGTTCTTTAGTCCATTTTACATCGCTCATTGCTATTTCCTTTCTTAATTATATCTATATAAATAATAGAGATAAAATATTAATTTACAAACCCTTGGTGTCGCAACTTCCAGATTTAAAAATACTAGTCTGTAAGTTGCTCCAATCGCACTCACTTCGTTCGTTTGGTCGCTTACGCGGGTTTGCATATTAATATTTTATCTCTATTTATTAGCTTACAGAATCATACATTTTATTGGTTTTCAAATAAATTCTTTACTGCTTTTTTTCTAATTCTTTGAATAGCATTATCAACAGATTTTACAGGTGCATCTAATTTTGTTGCAATATCAACATAACTCTCGCCTTTAATATATCTGTTTAATACTTGTTTTTCAAAACCACTAAGGGTTTTATCTATTGTACTTTCTATTTTTTCATAATACTCTTTTTTCATCACAGTATCTAGTGGATCTTCTACAGTTTTACTATCAAATGTATTAATCAATTCTTCATCATTATCATCATTATCATAAGCTGAATTATTTAATGACAAATAAGAATTTAATGGTTGATGTTTTTGCCTATTTGATGATTTTATTGCAGTAATAAGTTGTCTTTCAACACAAATATTAGCAAAGGTTTTAAAAGAATTATCTTTTGTTTCATCAAAATTCTTTATTGCCTTAAATAAACCGATTGTAGCTTCTTGAATTGTATCTTCTCTTTCAGCTCCAACAATATAATATTTGGCTGCTTTAACATTTAGTAAATCTTTGTATTTATCTACTAAATATGAAAAAGCCTGGTCATCACCTTGTTTTATAAGATTAACTATATTTTCATCTGATAAATTATCGAATTTATTTTTTCCAAAATATACATTAGTTTGTTTTTCCATAGTGTTTTATAAGTACCTCCACTAGTGTGTTTATTGTATTATATATTCTAAAATATAGTAATGTCAATAGTTTTAAGGATTTTTTTAAAATAAAGTATATTTATTTAAAAAATCATTCAACATTCAAATTTTTTTATTCATATAAATCTTTATAAGTATCATAATTATTCAAAATTTTTCTAACATAATTATTAGTTTCTTTAAATGGAACATTTTCTATATTAGAACCATCTTCCTTTAAAATTCCTTGTTCAATCCATTTGTCAACATTACCACTTCCTGCATTATAAGCTATTAAAGCAAGTTCAGTATTCTTATATTTTTCAATTAATAATGCCAAATATTTTGTTCCAAGTTTAATATTAAATTGTGGTTCAAATAACTTTTCATTCCAATTATCTTCAGATAAAACCTTATCATCATTTTCAGTTTTCTTTATTATATCTAAAGCAGTATCATCCATTAATTGCATTAGACCTTTTGCCCCCATTTTTGATAAGGCTCTGTCGTTAAAATTACTTTCAGCTTTTATAACAGCATAAACTAAATATTTATCTAAATTATTCTCTTTTGCATAAACTTCTACAAAATTTTCATATTTAATTGGATATATTAGTTTCATTATTCTTTCTGGCAGTTTTAATGGAACTAACAGAATAAATAAAACAACACATAATATTGCTGTAATTAACAAAAATTTTTTTCTTTTCTTCAAATTAATCTCCTTTTATATGTTACAATCTGCATTGTAAAACTATAATATATTAATCTAAAAACCTGCGCAGCGTTCAAAAATTAATTACTTGCATTCGTACCAATTATCGGCTTCACTTATTTCAGCAATTAGTGGTACTTTAAGTGCTATAGCAGATTGCATTTGTTCTTTAACAATTTGTTTTACTTCTTCAACTTCACAAGTCGGCGCTTCTATCATCATTTCGTCATGTACTTGAAGCACGATTTTAGATTTTAAATTTCTTTTCTTTATTTCTTTAAAAACATTAATCATAGCAATTTTCATTATATCTGCTGCAGTACCTTGTATTGGTGTATTCATTGCCGCACGACTTCCAAATTGTCTAACCATATAATTGTTTGATTTTAATTCTGGAATATATCTTCTTCTGTGGAATAGTGTTTCAACATATCCTTTTTCTTTTGCACTTTCTGTAATATTTATCATAAATTCTTTTATTCCACTATATTGTTCCAAATATTCTTCAATATACTGTTTTGCTTTTTTTACTGATATTCCAAGTTGTTCAGACAATCCATAATCACTTATTCCATATACAATTCCAAAATTTACTGCTTTTGCATTACTTCTTTGTTCTTTGGTTACTTCGTCAATAGGTGTTTTAAATACTTTAGAAGCGGCTTGTTTGTGTATATCTTCATTATTTTGAAATGCTTCTATCATGTGTTTATCACCTGAAATGTGAGCTAATACTCTTAATTCAATTTGTGAATAATCACTATCTATATACACACAATTTTCTGCTGGTTTAAATATTTTTCTTACTCTTTTTCCTAGCTCAAATCTTGTTGGAATATTTTGTAAATTAGGCTCTGTTGAACTGATTCTACCTGTTGCTGTAATTGTTTGATGAAAAAATGAGTGAATTCTTTTTGTCTTAGGATTTATATATGGTTTTAGACCTTCTACATAAGTTGAGTTAAGTTTCATTAATTGTCTATAATCTAATAATTTCGATATTATTGGGTCTTCTCTTCTTAATTTTTCTAAAACGTCTACATCAGTTGAATAGCCACTTTTGGTCTTTTTTATAACAGGTAATTTCATTTTTTCAAAAAGAATTGTTCCTAATTGTTTTGTGGAATTTATATTAAATTCTTCACCTGCTAATTCATATATATCTTTTGTTAGTTTATCAATGTTTTCCTTTAATTCTTCACCAAATGCTGTTAGTTCTTGTTCATCAGCATACATTCCATTCCATTGCATATCAGAAAGCACTTCAACTGTTGGCATATCTATATTTGTAAATAAATCCATTGCATTTATTTCTTGTAGTTTTTGTTCTGTATTTTCTTTTATTTTTGATATAGCATAAACATATGCACAGTTTTCAGTCTTTTTTAAATCAATTATTAAATTACTATCTTCATTGTTTTTAGCGTTTTCATTTTTATTATTTTCTACTACTAATGAGTTACTTGTAATAGAGTCAAACAAGTTTATTTGTTTTTCCTCTTTTTCTTTTGCTCCATTTTTTAATAAATATTCATCTATATCAAAATTAGCATAGTCTTGTGATAGTTTTTTAATTGATATTTTATTGTCAGTTGGATTTAAAATATATCCTGCAACTTGAACATCATAAAATATGCCATTTAAGTTAATTTGTGATTGTTTTAAAAGTATATAATCTCTGCTTAGGTTAATACCAATCTTCCTAATTTTTTCATTTTCAAATATAGGCTTTAGTTGTAATAAATCGTTATCATTATTCAATTTTAAATAATAAACAACATTATTACTATCAATATTTTCATCTTTATTGTTTTTTTCATTATTATTAAAAACACTTATACTAATTATCTTTTCTTTAATTATTTTACCTAAATCATCATCATTTTTTGTGCCTATATAATAAATCATTTCTTGTTGATTTTTTAACAATTCTATCATTTTTTTCAATGAGACTTCTTCAATTTCAAAATCGTTTAAAGCATCTTGTTTTTGCTCATTAGATGAATTAGATATTCCTTCTATTAAGCCAAATTTTTCAATATATCTATTAAAATTAAGCTTTTTAAATAAGTCATATACCTTTTGTTTGTCCCATTCTTCAACTTTAAAATCTTCTAAACTATCTGTAATTGGAACTTCTAAATTTATTGTTCCTAAAGTTTTAGATAATACAGCCAATTCTTTATTTTCTGCTATTTTTTCTCTTTGTTTTCCTTTTAAATCATCTTCATTTTTTTCAATCGCCTCATACAATTTTTCAATTGATCCATATTTTTGAATTAAAGAGAGTGCGGTTTTTTCTCCTATTCCAGGAACTCCAGGAATATTATCTGATGAATCGCCTTGTAAGCCTTTTACATCAATCAATTGTTTTGGTTCTAATCCATAAACTTTTTTTATTTCATCTCTATTATAGAGTTCTGTTTCTGTTTTTCCAGATTTTGTTCTTGGAATTCTAATTGTTACTTTATCTGTTGCTAATTGAAAAGTATCTCTATCTCCAGATAATATTGATACTTCAAGCCCTTGTTTTTCTCCATAGCACGAAAGAGTTCCTAAAACATCATCTGCTTCATACCCTTCCATTTCAACTATATCTATATTCATAGCTCTTAAAATATCCTTAATAATAGGCATTTGTTCCCTTAATTCATCAGGCATTCCATGTCTATTTGCTTTGTAACCTGCATACATTTTATGCCTTGCAGTTGGAGCTTTTAAATCAAATGCAACTACTAAATATTCTGGTTTTAAGTCTTCTTGCAATTTAAAAAGTATTGATAAAAAGCCATATACAGCATTTGTATATGTTCCATCTTTTGTAGACATCATTTTGCTACCCATTATTCCATAAAAGGCTCTATTCATTATGCTATTTCCATCAATTAAAACTAATTTTTCCAAGCTATTTCCTCCTTAAAAAATAAATATCTTTTCCCGGCGCGGGCTTTAAGTTTCACAAACTGTGAATTGCAACATTTTATTCAATACTTTTTAAAGATTCTATCATATCAATCTTTTTTAATTTATAATGCACTTTTATATTTACAATCAAAGCAAACACTATCATGAATACCACCGTAATGCAATAACTAAATGGTGTAATTTGTTTAATAAATTCAACCATTTCTAGTTCTACTGTTTCTATAATCTTTATTGAAAACCATGTTCCAGTAAATAAACCTAAGAATATACCTAATAAAGTTATTAACACTTCTTCTTTTATAATATAAGAATCAATCTCTTTATGATTGAAGCCTAAAACCTTCAATGTAGCAATTTCTCTTTGTCGTTCACTTATATTTATATATGATAAATTATAAAGTACAACAAATGATAAAGCTCCAGATAATACTACTAATATTAATACTATATTATCAAGTGATTTGAACATCTGGCTAACTCTTTGAGTCTGTTCTTTTGCAGAAGAAAAGGTTAATACGTGCTTATTCTTTAAAATATCTTTTAATGCTAGTTCTTCTGTTATAGTATCATTTAATTTAATATAAACACAATCAATAGAATATTTATTAATTCTTTCTTCATATGTTTCTTTATCCATATAAACATAATGTCCAACATAATTTTTAACAATACCTGAAATTATAAAACTATGTTTTTTATTTTCAGTATCTGTAAATTCTAATGTGTCATTTTCTTTAACTTTTAAGGCTTTAGCTAACTTACTAGTAACAACAACCTTGCCTCTTTCTAAATTAACTTTTTGATTAGTTTCCTTATCAGTTAGTTTTATTAAATCATCTACTTTATTAACATCTTCTGGTACAACTAAAAAAGCTGTTTTAGTATCAAATTTTATAGTATTAAACTTTGCGTCCACCCTTTTATCAATATAGTTTTTATTAAAAATAATATCCAGTTCTTCTTTTGTTTGTTGTCCATCCATAACTATAAAATCATCATATAAAAATATCTCAGAAAAATGTTTTTGTGCTATGTTCACAATTGAATCTTTTATAGCATACCCTGTTATTAAAAGCACTGTACATCCCATAATTCCAAGTGTTGTCATTGCAACTCTTTTTTTGTATCTAAAAATATTCCTAATTGTAATTTTATTAGAAAATTTAAGCCTTTTCCAAATAAATTTAATTTTTTCTAATAATATTTTTTTACATTTTAAAGGAGCTTTAGGTCTTAATAATTCTGTGGTTTTTTCTTTTATAAGGCCATTAATTGTAATAATAGTTGCACCACAAATACACATAATCGAAATTGTCAATCCTTTTATCGCTGGCATTATTTCATTACTTAATGTAAATACTGGTACATCAAACATTATTCTATAAGTATTAAATATAACTCTTGGGAGTAATATTAAACCAAATGCCTCTCCAAGTATCCCTCCAAATAGTGTTGCAAAAAGTGAATAAATAATATATTTTTTTCTTATATCAACATTTGAAAATCCCAAAGATTTTAATGTTCCAATCTCACCTCTATCTTCAATTGCCATTCTAGACATTGAAATCAAGCTTATAAAAATCGCAACCACAAAAAAAATTGTTGGAAAAATAATAGACAAATTATTTACACTATTTGAACTATCAATAAAAGTATTATAGTCATTAGTGTCTTTTCTTTCATTTATAAACCAGTTTGCTTTTGGAATTGTATTTGCATTCTCTCTTGCTTTTTTTATATTTTCTTCAAATTCGTTTAATTTTGCATTATATTCTGCTAAATTCGTATTATATAAATCTAAGCCATTATTATATTCTTTTTTGCCTTTATTAAATTCATTTAATCCATTTTCATATTCTTTTTTATACTTAAATAGTTCATTTTTGCCATCATCTAACTTTTTCTTATTTTCTTGTAATAAAATAAGTCCTTCATTATATTTGTTTAAACCATTTTTTATTTCAGTT
Organism: Clostridia bacterium; assembly: GCA_017434295.1. Lineage (GTDB taxonomy): Bacteria > Bacillota > Clostridia > TANB77 > CAG-508 > CAG-269. The sequence continues at coordinate 4,142 of JAFRFO010000100.1, read as the reverse complement.
ACACCATTAAACAATTTAGTTGCATTATCTAGTTTTATTTGATAATTTGTTAAAGCTTTTATTATTCTGTCATACCCTAAAATATAAGTTGGTATTTTTTGTTTTATTTTTTCAATATTATTTCTATCTAAAAAATAATCAATAATATCATTTTTTAATTTTTCAGTATTAAATGTTCTTAAATACTCAACAACCTCATTATAATTTTTAATTGATTTAGGAATAATTTGAATTAAAGGTTCTTTATCAATATTATCAATAAATTGTTTAAACTCTTCATAATGATTGTTTTCATAAACATAATTAACTATTTGTATTATTTCATTATAATACTTTAAGTTTTTTGGAAGTATTGCTTTAAACTCATCTTGCGTAATTATTCTATCTTCTATTACATCTTTTATTACCAAAATATCTTCATAAACAAGCCCATATTTAGATACATTATTATTAATTTCTTCAATACCTGCATCTATCTTTGCTTTGCCATTTTCAAGTTCTTTTTCTCCTTCTTCTAACTTCTTATATGCATTTTGTAATTCTTCTTCTTTTTCATCTAATTGTTGCTTAGCAAGCTTAAGTTCTTTTTCTGAAATTGATAATAGATGTTCTCCACTTTTTAATTGTTCTTCCGCATCGTTTAGTTTGTTTTTTGCATCTTTAAACTGTTCTAAATATCCGCTTTCTTCTTGATCAATTTTTTTATTTGCATCATTTAATAATTCCTGTTTTCTAGCTATTTCTCGTTCTTCTTGTATTTGTTCTATTTGTTCTTTTGCATTTTTTATTAGTTTTTTATATTCATCAGTTTCTGTTATATAATCGTTTTTTACAGTCAAATCAATTTCTGTATAATAATCCATTTTAAATGTTTCTTTTAAAACGTAAGCATAAAAAGTAACACTTCCATAACCAAGTGTTGTTGTTCCACGGTTTAAATTTCCATTTCCATTTAATATATAAACTGGACTTGAAACTACACCTACAATTTTAAAATCTTTTACATTTAAAGTGTTATCATCATCTGGTAAACCAGTATTAATAGTATCACCTATTTTTAGTTTACCCTTTTTTATAGCACCTTCTTCAACTAATATCTCACTTGAATTTTGAGGCATTCTTCCTTCTGTAACTCTTATTTTATTAATGTTTTCATTGATTTCCATTAATCTAATTACAGCACTTTTATCTTGAGTTTGTAATTCTATATCTTTTGAATGCAAGCCATATACATCAAAATCTTGATTTAAGTTTTTAATCTTTGTAACATCATCTTCTGTTAAACCAAGAGTTGAAATAATTTTAATATCATACATATTATTTTGGTCATAATAAGTATCCAAAGATGCCATCATATCAGGACTTGACATATTTATTCCAACAAATACTCCTACACCTAAAAAACTCAAAATAGCAAGGGAAAGGAATCTTTTATATGTTTTTTTAATTACTCTAATGCTTAAAGTATGTATTCTATTTTTCACTTTTGTTCTCCATCTTTTATTATTATATTTACAATTTATTACCATCGGGGCCTGGTTCATTTGGCAATTTTACCATTCTATTTCGTCAATACTTTTTGGATTATTATTAATAACTATTTCCTCTTGTTTACCATTCTTAAACTTAATCACTCTATCAGCCATTGGTGCAATTGCACTATTATGAGTTATTATAATAACTGTCATATTATTCTTTCTTGCAGTTGTTTCAAGCAATTTTAAAATTTGTTTTCCTGTAACATAATCTAACGCTCCAGTTGGTTCATCACATAAAAGTACTTTAGGATTTTTAGCAATTGCTCTAGCAATAGCAACTCTTTGTTGCTCTCCTCCAGATAATTGTGAAGGAAAATTATTCATTCTTTTCTCTAAACCAACTTCTGTAAGTATCTTTTTAGGAGAAATATAGTTTTTGCATATTTGTACAGCTAACTCTACATTTTCAAGTGCTGTAAGATTTTGTATTAGATTATAAAACTGAAATACAAATCCTATATCATTTCTTCTATATCTAATTAAATCTTTATCTTTATAATTTGTAATATCTTTTTCATTTACTATGACTTGTCCAGAAGTTGCACTATCCATTCCACCTAAAATATTTAAACAAGTTGTTTTTCCTGCCCCAGAAGGGCCTAAAATTACCACTAGTTCTCCCTTTTCTATTTCAAATGATGTTTTATCTAGTGCTTTTATTTGAACTTCTCCCATTTCATATATTTTACTAACTTCTTTAAATTCTATATATGACATTTTTTTACCTTTCATATTAATCTTTTCAATAATTTTTATTTAATCATATTTAATACTTCTAAAAATTATTTTTATAATTACCTTTAGTGGTGAATCATTTAGTGGATAATCTCTATGTAATCTAGCTAAATCTAAATTTTTGCTTTTATTAATTTTATTATCTGTTAAATTTTGTATATAGCCCTCTTTTTCTAATGCAATTATTTGCTCTTCTGTAAATAATCCATATGGATAAGTAAATATTTTTAGTTTTTGTTTGCCTAAGTTGTTTTCTATAATTTCATAAGATTTATTTACATTGTTAACAGCTTCTTCAACTGTTAAACTAGTAAACTCAGGGTGATTTATACTATGTGATGCTATTGTTATAAGTCCACTATCTTGCATTTCTTTTGCTTGTTCCCATGTTATAACATTTTGAGTATTCATATTATCAGTTATTACAAATATAGTAAATGGTATATTATACTTTTTAGCTATTGGATAAGCATTTTCATAAACTCCTTCATAACCATCATCAAATGTTAGTAAACAAGATTTTTTATACAATTTTATTTCATTATTTTTAAATTTTTGTAAATCTTCATATGTAATAAAATGATATCCAAAATCTAATAATCCTCTTATTTGACTTTCAAATTTATCTTTAGTAGTTTGCATATAGTCAAATTCAATTTCAGATTTATCATTTACAATATTATGATATACAAATACAGGTATATCAATATTAGACTCATTAATGCTATATTGATTATTTATTGTTGCTCTATCATATATTAGCTCTGATAATGCTATAAAACAAATAATAGCAAATATTATTAATACAACTTTTAGAATAATTTTTTTCTTTTCTTTCATGTTTCTTTCCTTTCTATTAATAACAAGACCCTATTTAAAAAAATTAACTTTTGCTTTTTTACATATAATAACTTTGTAATTTTTATGTTTTTTATTTTTAAAAATATATATACATATTTTAATACAATTTACTAAAAAAGAAAAGACTATTGAACAAAATATTTTATATATTTTGTTCAACAATCTTTTATCAAAAAATACTTATTAATTTTAGTTTAATTCTGCAAAATATTTTATTGTTCTAACCATTTGGCTAGTATATGAGTTTTCATTATCATACCATGCAACTACTTGAACTTGATATAATCCATCTCCTATTTCTGTTACCATTGTTTGAGTGCTATCGAATAAAGAACCATATCTCATACCAATTATATCTGATGAAACAAGTAATTCTTCTGTATATCCAAATGATTCGCTTGATTGAGCTTTCATTGCAGCATTTATACTTTCAACTGTTATATTTTCTCCTTTAACAACTGCAACTAATATTGTTGTTGAACCTGTTGGTACTGGGACTCTTTGAGCAGATCCAATTAACTTACCATTTAATTCTGGTATAACTAATCCAATTGCTTTGGCAGCTCCTGTTGAATTTGGAACAATATTAACAGCAGCAGCTCTAGCTCTTCTCAAATCTCCTTTTCTGTGTGGTCCATCTAATAACATTTGATCACCTGTATATGCATGAACTGTTGTCATTATTCCAGATTGAATTGGTGCATAATCATTTAATGCTTTTGCCATTGGTGCTAAGCAGTTTGTTGTACAAGATGCAGCTGAAATAATTTTATCATCTGCTGTTAAAATATTTTGGTTAACACCATAAACTATTGTTGGTAAATCTTTTCCTGCTGGTGCAGAAATAACTACTTTCTTAGCTCCTGCATCAATATGTGCTTGTGCTTTTTCTTTTGTTGTATAGAATCCTGTACATTCTAATACAACATCAACTCCAATTTCTCCCCATGGAAGATTTTGAGCTTCTTTTTCTGCATATATTTTAATTGTTTTTCCATCTACTGTTAT
>JAFRFO010000099.1 GCA_017434295.1 Clostridia bacterium | reverse complement strand
GATGGAATTCTACCTGATGATGTATGAGTTTTGTCTAAGTAACCACTTTTTTCTAATTCTGCCATTTCATTTCTGATTGTAGCACTACTATAGTTTAATCCATAGTTATTTGTTAAAGCATTTGAACTTACTGGTTCTGCTGTGTTTATGTATTCTTCTACTATTGCTTGCAAAACTTTCTTTTTTCTATCATCTAGCATTTTCTCACCCCTTTAGCACTCTTTGTGTTTGTTTGCTAACTTTGTATATATTATACCCTTTTTTAGCACTTGTCAAGTCATTTTGCTAAAAAATTTTTAAACATAATAAAAAAGCCCTGAATAGTAGGGCTTTACATATCTTAAATAAATTTTTCTATCTCATTCCATACTTCATCTTTATATATTTTTCTTTCAGAAGAAAATGCAAAAGTAGGTACATCACCTATTGGATTTAATTCGTTTTGTATTCTTCTTACTTCATTTTCTACTTTTGTTATTGCTATTTTATCAGCTTTATTTGCAAGAATAATGAATGGTAATCCTGCAGAAATAACATAGTTATACATTAATTTATCATTTTCTGTAGGGTTATGTCTTATATCTACCAAAAAGATAATTAATGATATTTCCTTCCTATTAAATAAGTATTGTTCTATAAATTTTCCAACTTGTTCTTGCTCTTTTTTACTCATTTTGCTATAACCATAACCAGGTAAATCAACAAAATAAAACTTTTCATCTATATTATAAAAGTTTATTTGTCTTGTTTTTCCTGGTTCACTACTAGTTCTTGCTAATTTTTTTCTATTTATCATAGTGTTTACAAAACTTGATTTTCCAACATTAGATTTTCCAACTAATACTATTTCAGGCAAATTGTTTGTTGGATATTGTTTTGGTCCAACTGCTGAAACTTCAAATTTGGGATTTTTAACTTCCATAAATTATTCTCCTTTTTAATGCTTTTCTTCGAATATTTTATAATAAAAAAGAGACTTTTTCAAGTCTCTTTCTATGAATTCATATATTTATTTGTTTATATAAATTTCTTATTTTTTGTTTACTAAATCTTTTAATGCTTTACCAGCTTTGAAAACTGGAGCTTTTGATGCAGGTATTTTGATTTCTTCTTTAGTTTGTGGGTTTCTACCTTTTCTAGCTGCTCTTTTTCTTACTTCGAAAGATCCAAATCCAACTAATTGAACTTTATCTCCCTTTTTTAAAGATTCTGTAACAGCTGCAACGAATGCATTAACTGATGCTTCAGCTGCTTTTTTTGTGTCTCCTGTTTTTGCAGCTACTGCTGCGATTAATTCAGCTTTGTTCATTTTAAACTACCTCCTATAAGATTTAAAATATGTAGCAAATGCGCTATTTATAGGCATTTTTATTTTGCTACAATAATATTATTCGCCAAAATCAGCTAAAATCCTTCTTTTTTTTATTATTTTTTTAATAAATTTTGATTTTTTCTAGTATTTTAAGTATTTTTGGTCCCATTGGTAAACTTAAAATCTCATTTTTTGTAAATACTTTTAATACTGCCACTGCTAGAATATAAACTATTACAGCAAACAATATTGTAACAACAGTTGTTACCTTTCCAGGTAGCATTCCTGAACACACATTATAAACTAATTTTGAACATAATGCCATTGCGATTGTTGCGAGTGCTGGTTTAACAACAAATTTTGCTAAATTTATATGTATTTTTATGTGCTTTATTAATGCTGTAATTGCAATTGTAAATGCAACCGCATGACAAGCAACAGATGCCCACGCTGCGCCATTTACTCCAATTGCTGGATTTGGTACAAGTACTAGGTTTAATACCAGCTTTGCTAGTACGCCGGCACGCTAGCGACACTGTTGGTATTATAAGTTTTCCATACCCTTGCAGTGCTCCATTTATAGTTTGATCTAATATTGTGAACAATATAGTTAATGAACATATTTCAAGTATTACTGCTCCTGCGCTTGCATTTGGGAATAATAAATCCAAAATTGGTTGTGCATATATACACATTCCTACTGTACATGGAAGTCCTATTAACATAGATATTAACAAAGAAAACTTCGTTTTTTGTTTTATTGTTTTGTAGTCTTTTTTTGCTTTAGCAGCTGCAATTGTTGGAACTAATGCTGTTGCAAAGGCTATATTAATTGATAAAGGTAAACTTGTTAATGTATCTACCTTTCCTCCAAGTATTCCGGTATTGTGCTGTTGCCATGTCTTCAGGCATAAATTCTTTTAATGATCTAACTACTGTAAATGAATCTATATTTTTGTTTATAGCAGATAGAATTGATGATAACGCAAATGGTGCTGCAACTAAAAGGATTCGTTTAATTATGGTTTTAACTCGTTCATTTCTATAATTTACAGTTTCACTAATTTCTTTTGATATAGCTTTTCTTTGTGTTTTGTAATATAAGTATAAATATCCAAATCCTAAAAATGTTGCAAGTGTTGTAGCTAGATTAGCTCCTGCTGCCATCCATTCTGTTGATACATTTGAAAAAACTGCCACCATTTCTACTACTATAATAGTAAGTAATGTTTTAAATATTTGCTCTAATGTCTGAGATTTTGCTGTTACTCTCATACTTTGCCTTCCATTAAAATATCCCCTCATTACACTTGATATTGCAACAAAGAATATTGCTGGCGAAAGTGCTACTAGTGTCATTTCTGCTTCTGGTATTTGAAGCCAATTTTTTGCAATTATTCCCGCTCCAAAAAACAAAAATAAACTTCCTAATAATCCAATTACAGCAAATGTTGCAAAAGCTATTTTAAATATTCTATGTGCTCCTTTATGGTCTCCCACTGCAGTCCTTTCTGAAACTAATTTAGCTATTGCACTTGGTACCCCTATTGATGAAAGAGTAAGTAACATTGCATATATTTGATATCCACTAGATACAATTCCGTTTCCTTTATCTCCAAAGCCTTGTCTATTAGTTAAATATAATGTATATATCAATCCTAATACTTTTATTAATAATTGTGAAAATATTAATACTAATACAGCTTGAAGAAAGGTTTCTTTTTTTGGTTTGCTTCCGATTTTTTTGTTTAATCACTTCTCCACCTACCTTGTATAAGTTTTTTATGTAATATAAAACATTAAAATTTTAATGTAAAAAAATAATAATGTTTTAACTATCATTATCTAATTGTACTTTAATATTATAAATTTAATTCATAAAATATTCAAGAGTTTTACAATATTTTAAGAAATTTCTTTTAAACCATTGACAAATTAGCTTTTTTATAATAAAATATTTAAGTCTTATGTAGTAATGTAACTTTTAAATTAAAACTTCTCCCCGGTGGTTTTGATTTGTAAGTTTCATATATATAATTTAAATACTAATTTAGTAATTTTAAAAGGAGGAAATTGATTACCATGAACAACATAACATATAGCGCTAAAAAAAGCGAAATTGAAAGTAAATGGTATGTAATCGATGCAGCTAACAAACCTTTAGGTAGAGTTGCTACAGAAGCTGCTAAATTATTAAGAGGAAAACATAAACCAACATTCACACCTAATATTGATACAGGTGATCATGTTATTATTATTAATGCAAAAGATGTTGTTTTAACAGGAAATAAAATGAATGCAAAAGTATATAGACATCATTCTGGATATATTGGAGGAATGAAAGAAGTTACAGCTAAGGATTTAATTGAAAAAAATCCTACAGAAGCTTTAACTATTGCTATTAAAGGAATGTTACCACACAATTCTTTAGGTAGACAAAGTCTTAAAAAATTAAGAGTATATGCTGGAGCTGAACATGAAAATATGGCTCAAAAACCAGAAGTTTGGGAGGTAAAATAATAATGGCTAAGAAAGATAATATAGTTTATTATGGTACAGGTAGAAGAAAATCTTCTATCGCTAGAGTTAGAGTAGTAGAAGGATCTGGAAAAATTACAGTTAATGGACAAGATTTAGATGAATTTTTCGGATTAGATACTTTAAAAGTTATTGTAAAACAACCATTATCAGTTACAAACACAACAACTAAATATGATGTTATTGCAACTGTTAAAGGTGGAGGAGCTACTGGTCAAGCTGGAGCTATCCGTCATGGTTTAGCTAGAGCTTTAAATGCTGCTAATACAGAATTTAGACCTGTTTTAAAATCTAATGGTTTCTTAACAAGAGATCCAAGAATGAAAGAAAGAAAGAAATATGGTTTAAAGAAAGCAAGAAAAGCACCTCAATTTTCAAAAAGATAGACAAGAATTTTACATATCAAAAGAACTCGAATTTTCTCGAGTTCTTTTTGTTTATTTTACTTCATTTAATATTTCACTTTTACTTGTTACTCCAATAAAAGTTTTTGCTAAATTTCCATTTTTAAAAATCATTACTGTAGGAATACTCATAATATTAAATTGTTGAGCTAAATTCATATTTTCATCAGTATTTACTTTTCCAACTTTAACGCTATCCCCTAACTCTTCTGCAATTCCATCAATTACTGGTGACATCATTTTACATGGTCCACACCATTCTGCATAGAAATCAACTATTACTGTTTTATCTGATTTCATTACCTCTTCTTCAAAATTTTCCTCTGTTATTTTTAATACACTCATTTTCTTACCTCCTATTTTTATTTACAATATTTTGCTGCTGCAAGTCCTGCTTTAGCTCCTTCATATATTGCTTTGCAAACTTGTAGCATTCCTCCTGTTACATTACCACAAGAGTATAATCCTTCGACATTTGTTTGCATGTTTTCATCTACTATTATATTGTCTTTATCAAGCATTACACCAATTTTTTTAGCAAAATCACTTCCTCCTGCTTCTCCTAATGCTATAAATACTCCATCTACATCTATTGTGCTTCCATCTTCAAATTCTATTGCTTGTACTCTTTCTTCCCCATGTATTTGTTTTATTTTTGTAGTTATTATTTCAAAGTCCGTACTTAAGTTAATGTCTTTTCCATTTGTTAAAATTTTAACATTGTTTACAATATTTTTCAAGTCGTTTGCTTCATTTACTGCAAATTCGCCATCTCCAATAACTACAACATTTTTATTTCTATAGAAAAAGCCGTCACATATTGCACAATAACTTATTCCTTTTCCTTCAAATTGAATTACTCCTTTTATGTTAGGACGTAATTTTTTATTTCCTGTTGATATTATTACAGATTTTGCATTGTATTCTTCTTTAGTTGTTTTTACTGTAAAATCTTCTACCTTTTCTATATGTAGTACTTCTTCATTTTTTACTTCTATTCCAAGATTTTTTGCTTGTTCTATTCCATTTTGATATAAAGTTTTTCCATCTATTCCATTTACAAACCCATAATAATTATCTATTTTTTCTGCTTTATCTAAATTAGATTCTCCATAATATAAAATTAGTACATTTGCACCTGCTCTTTTTGCATATAAACCTGCTGAAATTCCCGCTGGGCCTGCTCCGATTATGATTATATCGTACATACTTTCCTCCTATTTTTACATTTTTTTATTTGATTTTGATTAATGTTTTTTTCCATCCTCAAAGTCATTGCTTATTGTTCCTAAGATTTTATATAAGGTTTTGTATAGTGTAATTGCTTCTGCTTCAGTCAAATTTACACACTTTCCTATTTCTTCTGGTATATTTTTTGCTTTTTCTTTAAGTTTTATTCCTTTTGGTTCAATTGTTATTATTACATTTCTCTCGTCTTTTTTGTCTCTTGTTCTAGAAATATAGCCTTTACTTTCAAGCTTTTTCAACAATGGTGTAAGGGTTCCAGAATCTAAGTAAAGCAATTTTCCAAGTGATGTAACATTTATTTGTTTTTGCTCCCACATTACCATCATAACTATATATTGAGTATATGTCAAATCTAATTTATCAAGAAGTGGTTTGTATCTTCTTACTATTTCTTTGGAACAAGCATAAAGTGGAAAGCATAGTTGATTTCCTAACTTTAAACTATCATTTTTTTCTTCCATTTTTATTCCTCTTTCCTGTTTTCAAGGATATTTTTAAGGACTCTTCTTTTTTAGAAAAACATACTTTTTAGAAGTGTCCCCAAAAGTACAATTATAGTAATTCTTCTACTTTTTTCTCTATATCTTTTGGTTCAACTGTTGGTTCAAACCTTTCTACTACATTCCCTTGTCTATCTACTAAAAATTTTGTAAAGTTCCATTTTATTTTACTATTATTTTTGTAATCTTTATCCATTGCTTTTGCAACTGGAATTAATACTTTTCCTTTTATTCCTGGAAATCCTTCAAATCCTTTTTGTGATTTTAAGTATTTCCATACTTCACTTTCATTTTCTCCATTTACATCTACTTTTGCAAATTGGTCAAATGATGTATTATATTTTAATGTACAGAATTCATGTATTTCTTCATCTGTTCCTGGTGCTTGATTTCCAAATTGATTGCAAGGAAAATCTAATATTTCTAGTCCTTTTTCGTGATATTTTTGATACATTTTTTCTAACCCTTCATATTGTGGTGTAAATCCACATCCTGTTGCTGTGTTTACTATTAATAACACCTTTCCTTTGTATTGGTCGAAGCTTACTTCTTCTCCTTTTCCATTTTTTGCTTTTAAATCATAAATATTCATAATACTTCCTCATTTTTATATTATTACCATATATTTTTTTAGATACCTGTGGCAAATTTTGCCAACTGAAACTGGTAACTGTACTTGGAACCAGTAGCATTACATTGCCAGATTAATCAAAAACATATGGTACTTTTTTGTTTTATAAAATTAAATTGTATACAATGTAATTATACTAAAAAAATAAAAAATGTCAAGTACATTTTTTATTTTTTTTAATTTATATATAATTAATTTAGCAAAAAACCCCGTATCTTTTGTC
>JAFRFO010000098.1 GCA_017434295.1 Clostridia bacterium | reverse complement strand
GTGGAAAAAGGATTTGGTTTTCCAGGTTTATATTCATTTATTCTTTGATAATTGTATAAATCTCCTTGGTCTAATTCATATGTTAATATTACCTTGTCTTCATCTACTGCACCTGCTGCTTGTAAAGCTTCTTTTACATTTTGAGGTGTAGTATAAGAAATTTGATCTGGTAATTTTTTTGCAAAAGGAACATATTGATAGAATATTAAACCAATTATTAATATTAAAGCAATTATCATTAATAGAATTATAATGATTTCCTTTATAATATCTTTAGTCATAAACTTAACTCCTTTTAAAGTTTTAGTGTTTCTTATCTATCTAGTTTTGTTATTTCTTCTTCATTTATTCCAACACTTTCAGATGTTGAAGTATTGTTTTGAGAAGATGAATTTGCTGTTCCACTATTTGTTGTGTTTCCATTTGTATTGTTTGAATTATTTGTTGTGTTTGATGTATTAGAATTTTGTGTGTTGCTACTTTGTGTGTTATTGCTTGTATTATCTGTAGTATTTTTTGTATCTGTTGTATTTGAATCAGCATTATTTGTATTAGTTGATTTTACACTATTTGCTATGTCTCTTATTGTTATATCTTTACATACAAATGTCGCTTTTAAAGTATCTGTACTAGCACCTGGTACTAGAGAAAAATTCTCTATTTTAAATCCTAATGCTGAGTCATTTTCTATATCTGATATAAAATCTGATATTCCTATATAGCTTCCAGTTACTGTAAAGTTAAGGTTGTAAACATTGTCGCCAGTTCCAGCAGCCAAATCCATTTTTATTACAACGCCTTCACTTTTAGCATGGTTACCAATTATTGTCCATAAATATTCAATTTCATATTTTTGATATTGATTTGCTGCTTGTACTTCACTACCTGTACTTACTGAAACCAATTCATCATATTTCTTTTTTTCTTCTTGTAGTTTTTTAATGTCAGTTTCAACATCTTTTTGTACTTTTTCATAATCTGTACTTGCTAATGTTGTAGCTTGTAGTATTGAATCATCTATTTGTTTGTTGTTTTCTACTATTTTTCCAATACTAGGTATACCAAATGGTAAACCATTTGCTACTGCTACAATACATAGAATAAGCAATAAAACTATTAGAAGAGAAATTAGAATTTTTTTCATGGTAAATCTCCTTCTATTTTAACTGTAACAATGTCATTTTCTTTTTCTCCAGCTGTTGACACTACATTATTTAATATAGGTTCAGCTTTTATTTTTGCTTTTAAATATCCTAAAGGTTCGTATTTGTCTGATTGAGCTAATATTTCTATATGTCTATCTTGTGTATTTTGTATTGATGTTATTTGTACATTTTCTGGTATAATGTACATTATTTGATTTAATAAGTTTGGTATTGCATTTCTTAGTCTTAATCTCTCATTTGCTCTTGCACTTATTTCTTCTAGATTTTTGATTAAATTTGTATATTCACTTGTTCTATTTTTTATTTTTGTATCATCTGCTTTTGCAAGTGTTATTTGTTGTTGTATTTCTTTTACTCTGTTATCAGCTTCTTCTTTTTTTAAGTTTTGTTGATGATTAACCATCATAGAAAATGCTGTATATACTAAGAACAAAATAAATAGCGAATATGCTCCTCTAATAAGATTTTTTTCTATAAAGTCTAATTTTCCGCCAAGACTTAGATTTAATTTTCCTTTTGTCTTGGTTGCTCCGCTTTCTCCTTCTGTTTTTTCTTTCTTTTTTATATCTGCTTTTAACCAATCAGGAAGTTTATCAGAAAAAGATTGAGCCTTGAAGTTCATTGCGGTTAACCCTTCTCCAACACCTAATAGTGCTAGGGAAATTGCTGAGTTTACTTCTATATAATCTTTTATACTTATATCTTTTGTGCTAAATATAAAGTTTGGCTTTAATACTTCGCATCTACTGTCTTCTAAATATTCTTGGAAATATAAGTCAATATTATTAATTAATGCTGCTGTTCCTGTTATATATATTTTTTCAAATTTTTGATCTTGTTCGTTTATTATTTTTTTAACTTGTCCAACTATTGTATATAGAGTTGGCATTATATCTTCTAAGTAACCTGTTTCAGTATCTTGTAATTCTCTTCCTTCTGATGTATATATTGTAGTATTTTTACATACTTCATAACTTTTTGTAAATGAGTTTTCTTTTAGATTTATTCTATCTAATATTTCCTTTGTTCCTTCTTGTATTTTTTGTACATCATATATTTTTTGATCTAATATTGTTGTTACTGTTGTATAATCTTCTATATTTACTATTAAACAATTTTGTCTTTCGCTAAAGTCTTGTAAATTAGAAATTGTCATTGAAATTGGTGCAATACTTGATAGTTTGTAATCTGATAATAATTGTATTCTTTTGTTTAACTCAATTTTATTATCTGATACATAAATTACTTTTAACTTTTGTTTATCTTCAATATTTGGTACAACTGCATAACGTGTTTCAAACACATTAGGGTTATATCCTTTTTCATTACAATAAGCATCAAATTCTGTTTTTATTGCTTTCGTTAAGTCTTTTTTACTTAGTAAAGCAAACATATCAAAGTATTGATATGTTTCACCTTCTATATTAATGCTGATAGGTGTATTAAAACTATATGTTTCTTCAACAACTTGTTTTATTGCTAGTTCAAGATTTTCATCGTAAAATTTAACACCAAAAGCATCAATTTTTTTAGTGTCACGTTCTTTGGAAACTTTTGCATATTTAATTAAATTATCTTGTACATATAATCCTAAGCAACTAGACATTACAAACTCCTTTTTTATTTTGCCATAAAAATTTGTATTATTTGATAAAATGACAACTTTTTTAACAAATTTTCTTGGTTTTTCTATTGTATTTTGTGTATTTTTTAATTTAAAATACTTGAATAAAATTTCTTTTTAGGTATTTTTTTCATATTGAATTGACTTTATTTTATCTTTTTTTTAATAAAAGTCAATACATTTAATCCAAATGTAAAATAAATGTAATATTGTTGTAATATTTGATAAAATCCGCTAAATTGCTAGATACTTATTTAGCAGATTTTAATTTGTTTTTTATTGTTTATTTATGTTTTTTATTTTGCAAATATAAAAGCCGTCTGTTTTTTTAGTAGGTTTTATTTTTATTTCTTCTTCAATAATAAATTTAGGATTGTTTTGCAAGAATTTTCTAATTATATCCTCATTTTCTTCTTTCAAAATACTACATGTTGAATAAACTAAAACTCCATTATCTTTCAAATAGTTTGCACAATTTTCTAGTATTTTATATTGTAAATCTGTTATTTCTTTTACATCTTCTTTTTTTCTTTGCCATTTTATATCTGGTTTTCTTTTTATTACACCAATACCTAAACATGGCACATCTAGCAATATTTTGTCAAATTCAATTCCACTAGGTGCGGTTTTTTTTGGCAATATTGCCATTGGGGCAGGGTTCGTTTGGCAATTATTTTTTATAGATTCGCTTGCATCTTGTATTTGTGTTTCAACAATTGTTATGCCTAATCTTTTGCAATTTTCTTCTATTAATTTTATTCGATGTGGATATATATCCCAAGCATATATTTTTCCTTTATTATTCATCAATTCAGCAATGTATGTTGTTTTTCCACCAGGTGCACTGCATGCATCTAGAATTGTTTCATTTTCTTTTGGTTCAAGTATTATTGCTGTTAATCCAGCTGATGTATCTTGTACAGTAAATAAACCTTGTTTGAATTCTTCCATATTTTCTATGTTTTTTACATTTTTTATTATAAGAAAGTTTTCTTTTAATTGTTTTTCATATTTTTCTATCAATTGTTTTTGTTCTATATCTTCT
>JAFRFO010000097.1 GCA_017434295.1 Clostridia bacterium | reverse complement strand
TGATACACATCATTTTCATTATCTATGTATCCGAAATCAATGATAGACCCATTATCAAATGTCCATACGTGTTTTGAGTTATTATAACTTGCTATCTTACGAGGATAAAACTCTAGCGAAGTCCTTATGATTGATCTCTCTAAATCAGGAAATGTCCTACGGAAGATTATCTGCTTACTCTTCTCATATCTCAAAGCATATACTAAAGCATCTACTAATTGTCCGTATGATTTTCCTCCTCCTGCTGCTCCTCCGAATAGCGTTTCAAATGCTTCTGAATCCATGAATAGTTCTTGCTTCTCCGTTATACTTAAATCTAAATTCAGTTTAACCACTCCCTTTGGTTTTGCAAAATAAAAACACCCATACCCCTTTTTGACTCGGGGGAGTGCCCTTTTGTAAGAAAATTTGTTCCCTTTTGTAGGATAATTTTGTGTGTGTGTTTATATATATATAGTAGAAAAAAATTGAAGTTAATTTTTGCCTATACCACTACACCGGGGGGATGGTATCCTATACCTAGTATGTACCTATGCTATCCCTAGTCCCTCACTCCGTGTATGTGAGCCGTTCAGTCTCGTGCCTATAATATACATTATGTTAATAAGACATAATACGTTTGTTTGTATTATTACTTTTCTACCTTTATATTTATTGATATTGAGTTATTAGATGTTGACAAGTTATTCTCAAGTCTTGTTTTATCGTATAGAATACCCAAAGATGTAATCAAGTCTTTAATACTTGCATCTTCGTTATCTATCTTACTATTTACTTTGTTAAGGATTTTATCTATCATTAATTCGGATTTTTTACTAAACAACTTCCTACGTTCAGTTATGTCTTCTTCAATCAATTTTAGATTGTTTTTATTCTTAACTAGTCTATAATAATATTGCTCTGATATGTTGTATCTTTGTAATAGTTCTTTTAGTGTACTTCTTGTATTATCTAAGTAGTAATAAAGTAATATGTCTTTTTTATCTTCTTCCGTTAACTTGTGTGTTTGTTTGTGTGTTCTTGCTAGTGTTTGTGTTGTTTGTACTTCTTTTACTTGCTTACTAGTCTTTTCCATAATATCACCCCTTTAATAGATATGGTTGTCTATTTGTTAGGTATTCCCGTTCTTTAAATATTCCCTATTTGGTAATATCTCTTACAATATCATTTTATCATATTTAAGCCGGTAATTGACGGCAAAAAGTAAAATTTTTATATATACGTAGTATATATAATTCGATCGATTTTAATTTTTTTCTAAAAAAGTATTGACAACCTAGTGTTCTATATGATACAATGAACGTGTCAGTTGAGAGAAGATCACTTCAAATTGACAAGTACAATTTATAACTATTGATTATCACGTAAAGACAACTACTATATAGTTAATTGCTCCGGTGGTTAATTGTATCAGTTAAGGTTGATGTCTTCTAATATCGCAACATACTATAATATAGTCCCTTCGGTATTAGTTAATAGAAGTAACCAAAAAAAATAGTTGACAATCTAGTGTACTTGTGATATAATGAAGTTGTCAGTTAGAAAAGGACTGATTTTATACAACAAAGAATTGACAATCTAGTGTTCTTTGAAAACTTAATCTATACTACGTTGTGTATATAAATACTTATAACTAGCCTATAACGTGCAAGAATGAATAATCTCGGTTGGAAGTCCGAGCGTCAAGCCAAGTATAAAGGAATAATTGAACGTATCATGTAGAAAACTATTATGATTTAAAAAGTGAAAGTTGGAGCGGAGCAATCCAAACATTAGAAGCAATCGAAGAAAAAGGAAAAGAACAAGAATTATTAGACTTAATAAATGAGATTTTAAGTTGTAATATGGACAATATTAAATGGACTGATACACAACTAAATGATTTTTTATGGTTCGATACTGATTATATAGAAGAGTGTTTAGATTGTAAGTTATGGGATTAAATCCCTTTTTAATCTAGCCAAAGAACGTTACAAGCCGTTTTGAAAAATAGAGAGTAGAAAAGGATTTAACAAAAAAAGTAAAGGAGAGTGATAAAATGTTAAATCAAGTAGTTTTAGTGGGAAGATTAACAAGCGACCCAAAAGTAGAAGAAAAAGGAGATAAAAAAGTTACAAACGTAACAATCGCAATACCAAGAAGTTTTAAAAATATCGATGGAACTTATGATACTGACTTCATAAAATGTACATTATATGATAATATCGCAACTAATACTTCTGAATATTGCAAAAAAGGCGATATTGTAGGAATTAAAGGAAGACTACAAAACTTTGATTCTGAAGATACTAATGTAATCGCCGAAAAAGTAACATTTTTAAGTAGTAAAAGTGAATAAAAAAAGAGACTATAAAAAATAGTCTCTTTTCTCTACTCTTTAGAGTAAAGGATTTAACACGGGATAAGGAGTATCCCAAAAACATTATAACACAAAAAAGGAGAAAAATAAAATGGATAAGGAAACTATTAAAAGATTATTATATCAATTTAGAAACGAAGATTATAAAAACTTTATTGGAGCTTTAATTCTTAATGAAGTTATAGATTATCAAATGGATATTGAAGATATTACTGAAGGAGATATTGAAACAACTGAAGAGATATACAATAAGTTTATCGAAAGTGATTATATATCAAGCATAATTAATCAAGAAATATTAGATTATATAGAAGAGATTGGAGAGTGAATAGAATGAACTTAATAACAAGTTATACTGAAAAATATAATAATGAACACATGGGAATTGAATTATACTTTGCTACAATCCCTACAAAAAAAGAACGCGAAGAACTAAAAGAGAATAAATATAAATACCACGCAACTAAAAAGTGTTGGTATAAAAGACAACCTAAAGAAGAAGTAAAAGAAGTTAAAAAGGAAGTAAAAACTGATATTAAAACAATAAAATTAGAGACAATCTACAATGATTTGGTAGATGCTATGAATGATGATATGAATGTAATGAAGTTCTTAAAATTAAAAGATAAATTAGAACAAAAAATAAGAGAAGAAACTTGCTATAAAACAACTTCAAAGACAAGAATAAATGCAATAAAAAGAGTTGCTGCAAAAGATGAAGTAAGACCAGTATTAACTGGATACGGAATTTTAGGAGATTATAAATGTGTAACTGATAGTTATCATGCAATTATGATTCATGAAGATAATATGCCGTTAAAATTAGTAACTTCTGATAATGAACTTGCTAAAAAACATGGAAAAGAGAATTGTATATGTGGAACTTATCCGAACTTTGAGAATATCTTCCCTAATATAGAAGAAGATTATGAAGAAGTAAAAATTGATCTGAATGACATGGAACAATTTTATAAACTACATAAAAAGAACGCAAAAGTAGAGACATATAAAATAAACAATATGAACGTGAATATAATCTTCTTAAAAAATGTAATAGACGTGCTAGGAACTGATATTAATGTATACGTACCTAAAAATGAATATAAACCTATTGTAATAATCAATAAAGATAATGAAAAAGGATTGGTATTACCAATCAAAAAATATTAAGGAGATTGTATAAAATGAAGAATAAAGATAAATTATTACAAATATATCAAAACATTGATTATGATATTAATACAGTATGGGACGATTCTTACGAAGATTATGATTATAGAACCGATTTAATAAAAAGTATATTGTCTTTTTTTGATGGAAATAAAGAAGTTAAAGAAGAATTATTAGAATTAATAAAATATTATGTTTATAGACTATATGAGGAGAGTGATTAAGATGATTAAACAATATTTTATAGTAGATTTGAATAGTGATTATAAAAAGCTAATGGATTATAAGGAAATGAAAAACTTATTAATAGAGACAATCCAAGAAGACTTATTAATGAATAGTGGAGAGTATGAAATAGTAAAAGATTGTTCTGATGAATTAATAAAAATGGCGAAGGAAGATTTTACTAATGTAAAATGGATTACTGATTTATTGGAAAGTTATAGTTATAAAACAATCGATTTACTAGACTTTCAAAGAGATTTAGAAGATTTAAAACAGTACTTTGAAAAAGACTACTTTATAGGTGCTTTTAATGAAATATTAAATAAGATTAATAGTGAAGTGAATAAACATGAATAATTTTTCAAATAATCTTAAACAATTAAGATTAAAAAAAGGATTAACACAAGAAGAACTAGCTAAAAGACTAGATAAAAACTATACAACTATAGGAAAGTGGGAAAAAGGGATTCGCTCCCCTATCCTAGATGACCTAATAAAACTAGCCGATATATTCGGAATAACAATAGATAAATTAGTAAGGAGTGATTTTAATGAATAATTGGGACACAATGTTAACTAAACGTGAATTATTTGACTTATTTGAGAACGCAAGAATACTATTTAATGAGTATGTAAATGGAATAAGTAGAGATTATACTGAAGAAGATACAAAAAGTATACAAAAACTAATAGAATTAATTGAAGAAAACATAAAAGAAGTAAAGGAGATGATATAGTTGTTTGAAGTAAGATGCAACGGACGATTATTATCAATCTCCCCTACTTATCGTGGGGCTGAACGATATATAAAATTATGTAAAAAACAAGAACAAAGATTATCAGAACGAGCTAATAAAAAACTTGTATCTGAATATAAGATTATAGAAAAGGAGTTATTATTATGAAAAGAGAATTATTTATAAATGAGATTAATGAATTTGATGAGATTATCATTAGGCAATTAGAAAAAGAAGGAAGATATATGGAAGATCCCGTAACTGAAAAAGAGTGGGTACATCATGATATTTTATCTTATAACGAAAACGAATATGAAGATTGGACAACTAAAGACTTTATACATTTTATAAAATACCTTCAAGAATTAACAGGATTAACTAGTAAAATAGTAAAATTAGATAAATAATTGACAACTAAGTTGTCATATTATATAATATATACCATAGAAGGAGTGATATAAAAATGCCTAGATTATCAGAATATGCTCGTAAAAATAAAGTAGCATATAATGTAAAACGTAATAGAGAACTATATAAACAATTTAATTTAAGAATTTTAACTAAAGATTATGAAGAATTAATGCAAACATTAGAAGAACATGGTATGAATAAAGCCGAATTTTTACGTTGGGCTCACGAAGAACTAAAAAAACAAAAACATTGAATCTGAAATAAAGGATTTAAACTAAAAAAGGGATTATATTCCCTTTTTTCTTTCTTCTATTGCTAAATTATACCAGTTTCTAGCTGATTTTTCGCTGCAATAGACTTTGTCGGCGATCTCTTGCCAATAGAGATGTCTTTTTTTACCGTTTTTATCAATTATAAAGTCCTTTTCTCTCAGGAAGACTACTGCTTTAGTTGTTTCTCCAAACTTAGCTAGTCGGTCTATTTCCTTGTCTTTTAGAGTGTTTAAATCCTTTATCTTGGATTTAATGTATAAAATAGTTACTTCTAGCTGCTGCTTATTCTCTAATTCTACATATTTGAATAAATTATCTATATGTTTACCACCATCAACCATAACTTTATCAAATTGTGTAGTTTTTGGAAGGACTAATGATTTTAAAGATTCTAAACGATTTTCATAATATTCTAAATCATTTTCTAATTTTTCTAATTCTTTATATATCGCTTCTAATGTCATTTATACCTCCTACATCAATTTTATAAACTTTATAGTTTTCTCTATTATGTAAAATAGTTCTAAATGCTAATTTTAATTCAAAAAGAGTAAATAAATGTGCTTCTGATAAAAACATAGTTGTATGATTTTTTACTCCTTTCCAATAACTTTTTGTTAAATAATCTCCGTTCCCCTTATATTCAACAACAAACATATACACTCTCCTATTTTAAAATAATTATCGTTCTGCTTAATTTATCTGTGTAATCTATGTATCCTTTATCTCGTAGATTTCTTAAATGAAATTGCATTGTGGCTACACTATTATTACCATTAAGCTTTGCTAATTCTCTAAATGAAGGACTATAACCTTTTTGCTCTATAAAATCTTTTATTATGTAATAAACTCTTTTTTGAGTTTCTGTTAATTCGTTCATTTTTTTCTCCTTTTTATATTTTTCTTTTTAACTTCATTATCAATTAAATAAGTTATAATTTCTAACAACAAAGCTATAAATATTAAAACTACTCCAATCTCAATCAATATCATTGTTAATCTCCTTTAATAAATCTTTAATTATTAGTTTTGATTCTATACCTGTAATTTTTTCGTTATTTACTAACTCATCTATTCTTTCGATTGTATCTTCAAGAGTATTTATATACTCTTTTAATTTGACACTATTGACATCTTTTAAAATAAAATCTATAAAGTCAGGCCTTTTCATTATTTATTCTCCTTTATCTAATATTTCTAAAATACCTTTTAATTTTTGTATGTTATATTTATCTCTTAATTCTGCATTTGTTCTCGGATTATCTTCTATTTCGTTGATTATTTTTTTTATTTCGTTTTTTACTGCTTCTAGTTTTTGTTTTAATAAATAATTTTCATCTCTTTCTTTTATAACATCTTTTATTTGATAATCTATAAACTTGTCCACCTCTTTGACATAATTTTCAAAGACACTAGGAATATTTGGAGTTTCTTCTATTTTTTTTCTAACTTCCCATTCTTTTTCTTTGTAAATATCACTCATTACTATTACCTCCTTTATCTAACATTTCTAAAGTTCTATTAATTTTACATTTTACTTCTCCATAGTCTATATTTTCTAAATTACTATAAATATATTTGTTGATTTCTCTTACTTCTTTTATTATGTCTTGTAATACAAAATATTTTTGTTCTAAATCAACCATATAATCTAAACCTCGTGTGTCTATTCGTATAGGTTTTTGGTTTCTGATAACTACATTTAGTTTCATCATTTCTTTATTTAATTCACTTATTCTTTCTTCTTGAAGTTTGATTATATCGTTAAGTTCTTTTTTTAATGGTTTCCTTTCCCATTTGCCTATATTCACTCTTTATCAACTCCTTTGAGTTCTTGTAATTTATCTAATCTTTCTTGTATTTCTAGTCGTGCTTCTATTCCTGTTATTTGATTATTATAAATTATTGCTTCTATTTCATTTATTATATTATTTAGTCTTTCTATTTCTTTGAATAATCTACTTTCTACTGTATCGGTAGCATTTCTTACATATTCAATATTGTTTCTATTTAAAAATTCTTCAATATCAGTAGTTGCATAAAAACTAAACTCTTTAAAACCTAATCTATGTTTTGTTCTGACTTTATATTCAAATAATAAATCATTCACTCTTTATCACTTCCTTAAATCATATTCAAATATTAAACTATCTACATAATTAGAAATATATCTATTAAAGTCTTTTGGTATTCTTATTCCCTGTTCGTTAAACCAATTAAGTTGATGTTCATATACTTTGGGAGATAAATAAGCAATTCTTTTTATGCTATTTTCTTGAAAAAATAAATATATTTTATCTTTTAATGTAAGACTATAAGTTCTCACTCTTTATCACTTCCTTTTAGTTCTTCAATTTTTTCTATTATCATCTCTATATTTTTTCTGATAACATCAAACTCTCTTGAACACTCATTTACATAATCTAAATCATCACTCTTCATAATCATATTAAGTTCTACTCTACATTCGTTAATATGTTCTTTTAGTATTTCATCAATTCCATTAATAATATAATTTAGTCTTTCTATTTCTTTATCTTTTTCTTCTCTATGTTTTAAATCTTGTTCTACTACAAAGTCGTGTAATTCTTCTAATTTTGTATAAGATACCCCATATTCATTATCTAACCATTTATCTATTGCTTGTATATTCACTCTTTATCACTCCCTAAAAAGAGCATTATTATTGCTAATAATATTACTATTAATAACCAACCTATCATTTAATCACTCCTCATAACCTATTATTACTAACATTGTAAGAGAATATACTATTAATCCTAATATCATTCCTATTATCATTCGCTCTCTCCTTTTAATCTTTTGATTTTTTTTTGTAATCTTTCTATCTTTCTTTCTAGGTCTATATTTATGTCTTGTAATTCTACATTTCCTTGATATACACTTCGCATTTGTATTAAATCTATGTTTTGTTTTTCTATTTTCTTTTCTAATTCTCTTATTTTCCTACTTAATTCTTTTATTTTATCGGATTCAGTCATCACTCCCACTCCTCTATTAACTTTTTCATTTTAAAGTCTTCTATTGTTTCTAAACCTAGTTCTTTACAATCACTATTTACTCCTTCGAGTAATATTCTCATTTCTTCTTTGTTATATTCACTAGAACCTTTGTAAACTACATACCAATTACAATGTTTTCCATTTATTTCGCCTTTTTCTCTAAAATCATAGTATTTAAAATATCCTTTAGGATTTATACCGGGTACAAGAGGAACTAAAAATGATTGCCCGTATTTTTTTAGTTCCATGATATACATTTCTTCTTTTGTTGTTCCTAGCTTATTTGCTATCTTATTACACAATACCCATAAAGCTGAATTTGCATTTGTACCTCTTTTTTCTATTTGTTCTTCTAATGTAATGGTTATCTTTTCTGCATTTGATAGTTTAGTCCACTCGTCAGTAGCAATAACTCTTTGATTGTCGAATTGTAAAGTTACTTTTGATCTATGTAAAGCATAATCTAGTTCTAGGTCTACTATCTTTCCTGTTACTTCCATAACTATCACCTATCAGAATGGCAAGTCTGAATCACTAATCTCTATTCCGTTGCCTTCACCTTTAATATCGTAAGGTGTTGTTTCTTCTTTTCTTGTGTTGTTTACTGCATCATATTCAGGTGCATCTTTTTTCTTTGTACCTAAATATTCGATAGTATCAGCTACAACTTCAGTTATGTTTCTTTTATTCCCTTTATCATCCTCATAACTTCTTGTTGATATTCTTCCTGATAATCCTATTTGGCTTCCTTTTTCTTGGTATTTGCATAGGTTTTCTGCTTGTTTTCCCCATACAATACAATTTATAAAGTCAGCTCCTTCTCCGTATTTATCAACTGCTAGTGTAAAACTAGCTACTGCTTTATCACTTTGAGTGTGTTTTAATTCAACATCTTTAGTCAATCTTCCTGTTAATACTACTTGATTCATCATTTTCCTCCTCTCAACTTTTCCAAATCTTCTTTAGTTAAACATTGATAACTCATAAATCTTTCTATTGCTACTCCACCATCTTGTTCACATTTTATTTGTTCTTTAAATTGATAGTTTGTTGCTATAATAAGAAGTATAATCATTACTATAACTAAAATTACTTCAAAGTAATCAAAGATAAAATCTAACATATAATCACTCCAATTCTATTAATTTTCCTTTTTTACCTCTAGGTAGATGTATCATATAAAAGTGTTCTATATCTTCACCTGTTAGGTATTTAATTGCTTCAGCATACATCTTTTCTTGCTTCAAACATTTTTCTCTGTTCTTTGGAGATGCTTGACTATACGTTTTTATATCAAAAATAGCCTTTTCTTCAAACTTTTCTTTGTTGTTAGTATAAATATCTAAAAACTCATAAAACTCATCTGTATAGCCTTTTATTTGATGTTTTAGATAGTCTTCTATCTCTTTGTGTATTAAAGTTCCTCTCATTTGAGCTGATTCCAATACTTTAGGGTCTACATTTAAGTATGTTCCGTCATCTAATAATCTCGTTACACTAGGAATTATCTTTCCTTTAAGTCGATAAGTGTGCCAAGTTTCGTTATAAGCTAATTCAGGTGTTTCAAAATCATCTATACCTGTTATCAAATCCACAGTTCCAGCAAAATTTTCTGTATGAACCTGTTTTTCAGATAAGATTTTCATTATATTCCTCTAAAAACATGAAATGATAACCACCACTTGTTCTATTTCTATATTTGCAACAATTCCAAACGTTTCCTTTGAATTTTCTATCAGCTTCATGAGTGGAATTAAATATCTCTTTCGTTTCTAAACAAATAACTTTTTTTGCACAATTATTTAAGTTGTTTTTAGTTGCATGATTGTTATTTTCTTTGTGTGTATTCCACTCTAGGTTCTCTACTCTATTATTTGCTTTATTACCGTCTTTGTGATTTACTGTTCGCTTATTTTCAGGATTTGGTATAAATGTTTCAGCTACTAATCTATGAATCATAACTTGTTTATTTCTTGTTAATGATACTCTTACATAACCATTAGGTTTTAGAGAAGGTTTTAGAATTTTACCTTCTCTTGTTCTATAACCATGGCTTTGTTTGTATGTATAATCCAAACTCCTAACTCTACCTAAATTACTTACTTGGTATCTACCTTCATACCCTTTTATGTCTTTCCAAACTTCTTTCATTACGCATCTTCTCGCTTAGCAGCATTTTCTTTTCTTTCTATTGTCTTTTTAGCATCTTCATAACTCAAATTCTCAATCTTATCAACTTTGTAGTAATTTAGCATAGCAGGTATATCGTCAACTAATTCTCCTAGTTTTTTTATTTGTGCTTTTGTTACAAGTTTCTTTTGTTCGTTTTGGTTATGATATTCATCAGTATCAGCATCTTTTGTATCGTCTATTAAGAAAAGTCCATTTAAAGCATATTTTCTTGCATAACTGGATGCTGTACCAGTAATTTGGCTACCATCCATACCTTTCTTTTCTTCTTCTTCTCTAGCAAATGCTGTATTTTCAATTACATTGTTTTCAGTTGCCTCAATATCAATAAGTCTTGCGGTTGCTTTAATATAAAATCTTGTTTCACTTGCTGGTATTACTAAATCAGTAAGTTGTAATACTAATTTATTCTTTTTTAATATTGGTTTAACTGCATCCAATATGTCTTCGCAACTTCTATAGTTGTATTTACCAAATGAGTTCCATTTTCCTTTAGGAGCTTTTAATTCTTGCTGTACGTTCATTAGTTTTTCGTATATATTCATATCAATTTTCCTCCCTTAATCTAAATACGGTTACTAATTTTCCTGTATAGGCACATTTCTTTTTACCTATTGGCTCAACTTCCCCTTTTTGACATAATTCAGTTAATCTTGGTGATGTAAAATTTCTTTCACTAAAAGGTATATATCCTCTATCTGACATTTCTACCGCTATCTCTTTTGCAGTCATTTTTCTACCTTTAAGAATTTCTTTTATTTGCATATATCTCTTTTGCTTATCTACTGATTCATTAGCTAGTTTTTGAGCCTCTAACATAGGATTTTGTCCGAATCTTAATTCTTCCATTACTTTTTGCCCCCTTTATATGTCTTTGATTGATAGTCTTTAATCTTGCTTCTTAATCTTTTATTTGTTTCTTCAAGTTTTTCACATCTAGTCCTTACATCTACATAATCCATAAACTCTTGATACAATTCTTCTTTAATAATTGCTTTTAATGTTTCGTTTTCGTTTTCTAGTTTGTTTATCTGTTGTTGGTATCTAATCTCTTTGATCTTGTCTTTCAATTAAATCACCACCCTTTTCTAATTCTTTTAATTCTTCCTCAATTTGATTTTTTTGATAGCAATAAAATGACCTTTCGCCATCATTTTGTTTTAAATCTTCTAATACACTTTTTATGTATTCTAATTGTCTTAATAATTCTTCTTTTTCCATAATTCACTCCTTCATTAACTCAATTTTAAATTTATCTTTTTCGTTCCTATATGGAACACCTTTGTATGATGGCAAATCTCTTTTGTGCATATCTAATAACATTTCGGTAGGTTCTATATTTTCGAGAATCACTACATCATTTTTCACAGTAAATAAAACTTTAACTTCCCCATAAACTTTTTTAAATAACTTATCTACAGGTAGTTCTAATTCATATTTGCCATCTATCTTGTTTTCTTTTTGTAATTTTGGTATTACTTCAAAAATCCAATATTTGTAAGCTCCCATAAGATATTTTTTAATTGCTCGTTCTCGTTTTTTAAATTCGTTTTCATCTAAATATGTAATAATATTTCTGTTGTCTTTAAATTCTTTTGTAATTACAGGTCCATCTTGATTCATATATTTAATGCTTCTTCCATTTCTCGTTGTTCTTCTTTTGTGGGTTCTTGATTTTCTAATTGTTGTTCAAACCAATCAGGAACAGTTTTTTCTTCTTTAGCAATTATATGTTTACTTTTCTTTTCCCAAGTTCTTACACAAGCTTTCCAATCTTTCATTTTGTTTTTACCTACGAACCAACCTTTGCTTTCATAAAAGTTTATAAATGTTTCTGCATCTACATTGTTATTTCTCTCTCTACAATATTCTTCTACTTCTTCTAATGTAGGTTTCTTAAATACATTACCATTAACATTTACATTAACATCATTAGATGTGTTTTCGTTTTGATTTGTTTTTGATTCCATTTTGATTTCATTTTGATTTTGATTTGATGTTGCTTTTGATTTAGTTTTGCTTTTGTTTAGAGGTCGTTTTAAATTGTTAAAAATCTTAGTTTGATTCTTATTTAATGTTGGTTCTTTATCGTAAAACATATATTCCGCTATCTTATATAAAAGATCTTTTTGCTCTTCTTCTTTAGGCAATATTGTTATCAAATCAAAGTATTCTTCATAGATAGTAAAGCTCTTCAATTTTTATCACCTACATTTGTGTTTTTTGTGTTAAAGTGATATAATGTAGTTGAGAAATCTTTTCCAATGGGTTTCTCTTTTTTTGTTTGCATATTTACCTCCTTTACTTTTTGCTTTAGGGATTAATTTTTGATATAATTTAATTAATCTTTTTTCTTAAAAAGTTCGTAATAGTCTTTGTTATAGTGTTCGCATATTTTATCTACTTCACTTATTGACCATTGGCTTCTTCCATTGAACTTTTTGCTTATTGATTGAGGCGATTTTTCTAGTAATTTAGCTATAGTTCTTTGTGTTTCTCCACGTTTTGCCATTTCTCCTAAAAGACCTGGAAATAATACTTTCTTCATATCTTCTCCTTTCTGGAAACAAAAAAAACCCAAGACTAATTGTCTTGAGTTAAACTTCTCGATTTTGATATTATGTTAACTTCCCAAGACATAATTGTTAAGTTGTTTATGTTTCCCTTACACTTAACATTATACTCTTAATATTTAAGAAGTCAACACTTTTTTTGAAAATATTTTTCATTTAATTTTTTATTAAATCGAGAAGCTGATGCAATTATATACCTATCCTTATTCTTATATAATAAAGGATTGTTATCACTATAAAATAATATAATAAGGTTTTGGTTTCTTTAATACATAATTCTTTGATTTGATTCTTCCTGATATATCTTTCTTTATTTTTTTGTATCAACTTGTCGTATTCTTCCTTTGAATACCATTTATCCTTATATTCATATTCTATGTTTAGTACTTTCCAACCCATAGACGTTGTATCACCGATGTCATAGGGTAGCATCGTATTTCTATATTTTTGCATTATGCTGCCATCACGTTTTTGGTATGTTATTTGCATCACTTCTTCTCCACCTCCTTCGGTGAGGTGGTATTCTACCCTATTTTCTTTATTTAGTCAATAAAAAGGAGGTTTTATGAAATCAAAAAGGAGTAAAGCTTGTGATATTTCCCAAGCTGTAAAAGAAAAAGTCTGGGAACGAGACCATCATCATTGTATAAATTGTGGCAGTCCTTTTGCTATGCCTAATGCTCATTATATTGCACGTTCACACGGTGGTTTAGGAATCGAAGAAAATATTGTAACATTATGCCAAGATTGTCATAATAGTTTTGATAACGGAAAAAGCAAAGAACGAAAAGAGCATATTAAACGTAATATAGAAGCCTATTTAAGCCAACTATACCCTAATTGGTCTATTGATTCATTAATATACAAAAAGAGGCTATAAGGCCTCTTATTTTACTATCCAAGCATCTTCTGCAACTCTTTTTCTACAATCAAAACTATCATAGATTACTCCATATATTGAACAGGTTATATGTCCATCCATTGTTATAAGTAGAGTTTTATCAGGATATTCTCCTGCTACCTCTCCTACTGTATAAGGCAGGTATGGTACACGTTTATACCTGTAATCTAGTAAACCCCTTATGAAGTTTCTATCATCCATCATAGTACCGTTTCTTTGTGCTATATCGCTTATTTCATTATATGTTTCATCCCAAGTTTTATTTTCTGCTGTAGAAATTGCACGGATAGTACAATCGTTTACAAAGTTCCCTAATGAGTTCGCATTATAAAACCTATACATTACATTTCACTTATTTTCATAATGTGTCGTCTTACTATTTCTTGCTCTTCAGGTGAAGTTGCTTCTTGTTTTACCATTTTGATAAATTTCATAGCAGCGTGCATCATATAGTCTAATTCTTTTAATCCATCTTCTTTTGCCCCATAATTTCCATTATTATATTCATTTCTTGCTGATTCGTAATTTCTATAACTACCTCTCATACCATCCATATATTCTTCACCACGGTATTTTGTGTCATATCCTCTACGACCATATTCTCCATAACCGTCATATCTTCCATAGTTTCCATAATTTCCGTAATTCATACACTCTACCTCCTTCATATCTTTGTATATATCTACCGCTTTAAACAAGTAATCTATATCTGTAGAATTAATTCCGTCATTTCCTACTTGCTCTAGGTATTCTTTTACACTATTTATTATTTTTTCTTCCATCGGAATTACTCCTTTCTTTCAAAAGATTTAATATCTCTTCATTTTGAGATATTATTTTTTGTAAATAATTAGTATCTTGATTTTGTAATTCTTGCATCAGATCATAGTTGTTATAGTCTCTGAATAATATTTCTAAACTTAATGCCTGTAAAATCAAAGAAAGATTATCTACACTACGCATATCTCTTTATTGAAATGTTAGCATTTTTTACAATAGGTATTTGAGTATCAGTTGTTGTTCCGTCATAAGTTATTGTTGGTATACTTCTAACAGTTATTGATACACTACCTCTACCACAAACTCTTATATATTTTGTGCTAGATATATTTGTATAAACACCAACAGTAACTGGAGTATCCATTTCGCTTCCTGCTAACTGAGTACCATCAGCAAAAATAGCAAAACCAACATTTCCTGCAGTACCGCTTGTAACATTTGCATTGAAATTGATTTCATATATACCTCCACTTACTATATTGAAAGTAGCACTTCCTTCATTATGATTTAACCAACCCCATTGACAATTTGCACTATTTGTTCTTAGGTCTGTATCAGAAAAAGTAATAGGAGCAGTATTAGATGTTAAGACTAATTCTTGTTCTTGTACACTTTCTATCATTTGTTTTCCTCCCTTCAAAAAAGAATAGGACTTGCCTATTCTCATATAATTAGCAAGTTCTCATTAGAGATTGTCTTTAAGACATTATGCTATACGATTGTGTTTCCATAGAATCCATTTCCATATAATAATCCTGTATATGGACTTGAAACTGGATATGCTGGAATTGGATATGGTCTTACTTGATTTACTATTGAAGTACCAATACCATTTGCTGTGATAGTGTTCTTTAAGTCATTTACTTGTGAGCGTAAATCATCAATAGTATTTTGACTCATAGCATCAAGTATTTTTTGAGTGTTTTCAATTCCTTGTGCTCTTAATGTGCAGCAACACTCATCCATCTTTGCTTGGTTTTGTAATGCAGTTGTTAGTAAGTTAGTATTTAACTCGTTAGTTTGAGTTAAAATATCTCTTTGAATATCGTTTGAACTTCCTAATATAGAATTTTGTAATCCCATATTACCAGTTAAAACATCACTTCTTACATTACATAAGTTAGTAGCAGCATCACTAAATCCATTTGATAATGAAGTTAGGATTGATTGAGTACCATTAGTTACATCTCTTTGAGTAAATTCACTAGATACAAAATCAGTAGTTGCTACATTATTCCAACCATTTCCATATCCTCCGAATCCGTTTCCTCCAAACAATAATGCTAAAAGCACTAATGCCCAGATTCCATCTCCTCCGAAGCCACCGAAGCCACTGTTGTATACACCGTTAGTTGCTAGGTCAACAGTTGGTACGATTCCATTACTACCGTTCATCTCTATTCTCCTTTCTTTTTATATAATCACTTTGTGTCGACACCATTTTTTAATTGATTTATTAAATCATCTCCAAACCCCATATTTTTTACTTGATTAAAGAAGTTGTCCATTTGTCCTTGACTATAACCACTTGTTACCTGTTTAAATACTTCTACAGGATTACTTTGATTTTGCATTAGTTGTTCCACTCTTTGAAACTTTTGTGGATTTTTCGCTTTCAACTGGTTCATCAACATTAATGTTACCTGATTCATTATTTACCTCCTTTTCTAACTCTTCGATTTTTGCCATCAAAAACTCTATTTTAAGGTCTTTTTCATCTTTCTTGACTATTTCCCTTAACTCGTATGATTTCGTTTCTCCTGATGCCTTTTTAACCCATAAAACTGACATATCTCGACTGAAGTATGGAGTATCTAATAAAACTAACTCTTTTTCTACTTGTTCTAAGTTCTCTGCATACTTCATACCACCTTGATTTGGTGCGATTTGAAAGTTTTGTGTTAGATTAGGCATTTGTTGTTGCTGTTGCGTTAATTGAGATTTCATTCTCTCAAGTTCTGCAATATGACTATTTATTCTGTCTATACTTCCTTGCGGATTATAATTTCCAAACATATTAATTCCTCCTAAAATGAGAAAAGAGGAATACTTAAAACCTATAGACTGCGTTTTAAACAATTATCTAGGTGTATTCCTCCTTTCTAACTAAATTATTGCACAAAAAAAGAAGTAGGAATTACCTACTTCTTGTCTTGTTTTTGTCAGATTACTTTCATAATCTTCTTTTTAACTTTCTTTATCTCTCTACTTATTGTACTTTCACTACAATTTTCTAGCATAGACATCTTTGTTATAGAGTATTCATTTTGTCTATATTTTATTATTCTTTCTTGAAAAGGCGTAAAATGTATCTTTGACTTTATATAATCTAGTTCATCATTTGTGAACTCTAGCTTTAGCACTTCTATTACCTCTACCTGCTACAAATGCTCCACAGGTCGGACAATGTTTTGGTTTTGATCTTGATTTTCTATATTTAGTTACTGTCCTTGTTTGTTTTATCGTACCCATTTATATCTCCATTTGCTATATTTGAATTATCAATAGAATCAACATCTTGTATCTCTTGTGCAGTAGTTTCTATTGTACCTATATCATTTAAGGTATAAACTAAATACCCTATAGTCAAAAACCACATTACTAAAATTACTATTATAATTATAAATTGTCTTTTGTTTGCCCTTTTATAATCTGATAGTAATTCTAAAGCTAAACCCTTTTCTTCCATATTATCACTCCTATTTTTTAGATTTTTTGATTATTGCTTGCTTTTTTGGCTTTGGTTCATCAGTTTTTACTTTTGCTTCAATTTTAATTTCTTCTTTCTTTTCAGGAATAACTTCTATCACTTTTGCAAATGCTCTTTTATATTTGTTATCTCCTAACAAATAATCTCTCATTTGCTCATCACACTCAAAAGTATCTCCTTCATACACAAAACCTTTTTCGTTTTTTGCTGGATTCTTTCTTGTTAATTCTTTTAGTTCATTGAATTTACCTAAAGTAAAATCTTCAACTGCTTCTAATTTAACCATTTTTACTCCTCCTAACATTATTTCTAAATTTCGTATATCCCATTTTCTATCTATATCACTTGAATAGTCGTTTATAACTACGTAATCTGCTGGAAATTCTCCAGGTCCTTTTTGTAATGGAACGTCTTTTATAACTGCCCATAATTCCCACATTAAAGGTTTTCTCCAAAACTTACCTTCATCTTCCCATTTTTTTGTTTTCTCTATTGCTTCTTTTAAATGTTTTGTGTTTACTACTTTCAATGCAAATGGTTCTTCGTGGTCTTTTGGATATTTTTCTGCAAATGGTGGTCTTGAACCAAAAAACTCTATATCTTCTGTATCTGTTTCTACTATCTTTTTGATTGCTTCTTCACTAAAATAAACATCACCAAAGATATAACATACAGGTTCTTCTGTAGGATAAAAAGCATCACACCAATAACCTTTCACTTCATAACCTTCGGTTCTATAGTTATTTTCGTGTTCTAATATAGGAACACCTAAATAGTCGAAATCTCTATAGTTTGTGCTTATTGATATATCTTTGATGCCGTTTTCTTTTAATAATCTTATAGTTCTTTCAACTAGAACTTCACCCATAACAATACTTAATTGTCTAGGTTTTTCAAAATATGTGCTATAGTTTCCTCCACATATTATAATATACTTTTTTACCATTGTGCGTTTCCTCCTGTTTGAACTTCTATATTACACATCCTTAATCTTTCTTCTAAATAAGAATCAACCATAGGGTCTTTTCCTCTTTCTTCTAAATATAATTGCTTAACATCTGCTAGATGCCTTATTGTAGATGTTTGCCACATTATATCGTTTCTTTTTGTTGTTACAGATTTATTATTTTCTCTATTCCATACATATATAGGTTTCTTTAACACTTCAAAACTATTCATATAAATACAAATTCTACAATGTTGGTTTCTATCCTCTTTAAGTGTACCTTCTTTATATAGGCATTTTTGTTGTGTCGCTAGTTCTTTTTTTATAACTTTGCCACAACCACTCCACCCCTTTAAAGCATCATATTTATTATTATACTCTGGTACAAACTCAGTTGTTGTTTTACCTTTTTCATATTTAGCTAAACCTGTAAAAAGAACATCTGGTTCTGTTTGCAGTCTATTATTTATATCTTCTAAACAATATTCATCTATAAACCAATCATCACTATCTAAACAAAAAATATAGTCAACATCATCAGATAAATGTAAGTATGCTTCATTTCTTGCACCACCATTATATCGCTTTTGTTTTAGCTCTACTATTTTGTGAGGTGGTTTTAAATATTTTTTTGCAACTTTCACAGAATCATCTGTTGAAACATCATCTACAAACACAATTTCAAAATTTTTATATGTTTGACTAAAAACACTATTGAAACATTTTTCTAATGTGTTTTCATAATTATAGTTTGGTATTATTATTCCTATTTTGAAATCTTTCTTTTCTGGCAATTTGTCATAATCTTTGTTTTCTAATGTAGTTTGTTTCATACAATTTATTTTATATTTAGTTAAGTTTATATCTACATATTCACAATGTTTATAATGAATACAATGCAAATTTGTTTCTAATAAATCTTTTAGAGGTTCGTCATCAAATATATAGATATATTCATTTTCATTTTTTTTAGGGCAATCGATACTATCTTTATCAATTCCTATTTTCATATAATCACTCCTAAACTTCTTTTAAAACACTACAATCTACTCTAAATTTTACTCCATCTGCCTCCAATACTGCAACTCCATTTTTAGTGTACTTAGATGGTGCTTCAATACTTTTAACTGTAAAGGTTTTCGTGCAACACCAATAATCTCCTTTTTTCAATATTGCGTTGTTATTGATATTTTTACCTTTTTTATCACATTTAGCAGTCGGACCACAAGGAATCCAATCGTTTTCTCCTACTGGTTTTCCATAGCAAGTTGCATAGCAACCTATTGCTCCATTTTTATATTTTTTGCTTATTCCTTTTAATTCATTTACTCTGAACACTCCATTGAATTTAACTTTTGAACCTTTATGTAAGATTTGGTCTACTTTTTCCTTACTTTCTCCATCAAGTATTTTGTTTGCTTCTTTAACTATATAATCCATTTTACTTAATAGATAAGGCCCAGGACAGTCTGTGTTTGCATACATCTTATGCCAAGTTAGGTTTTTACCTTTTACTAGCTTACCTAGTTTATTTCTTTTAGCAATATCTGCACATAGTCTTATTAAACTCTTTAATGCTGCATCAGATACAGGCCATTTACCACCCATTTTAGAGTTTGATGTTTCAATAGTTACTGATTGGCAATTAGAGTTCCAATTTGAATCTGTCCAAGCAGTATCGTTTTCATCTACATAGTTTGCTATTCTTCCGTCATTTCCTATTCCATAGTGAGAAGAACCTTTTCTTCCTACTCTTTTCCATATAGCACCTAGTGATTCTACACTAACTACTCCTGATACGTGATGGATAGTTATTTTTTTAATTTTGGTATTTCTTCCTTTTGTGTAATTACCTGTGTAAGCAGGTATTCTTTTACAACATAATTTAGAATATCCCATTATTCTTCACCCTTTCCATCTTCGTTGATGCCTTCCATTATTTCTGTTTCTTCTTTTTTTTGCTCTTTTTTAAGTTGTTTTTCAGTTAAGGTTGTCATTGATCTACCTCCTTATCTTTCTTTGCAAAATAAAACGTAAAGACCATTACTATAATAGTCATTACGTCATTTGCATCAAATTTATTTGCTACCAATCCGTAGATTAACAGTCCAGTTAAACATAATGTTACGATTGACTTCAAATCAATCAATTTAGCAAGTTTTTCTTTCATTGAATCACTTCCTTTTCAAATCATTTATTTCTTCTTTTAATGTACTTAAATGTTCTTCTACTTTTGTTAGTCTTATACCAAAGTTATTATGTGCTTGTACTTTATCGCTTAGTATTTTCACATCTTCTTTTAATTCTCCAATTTTATATTCAAACAATTCGTTATTTGCCTTGCTTGATTTTAAAGTTGTATAGATAGAAGGTATTGCAACACATAGCCCTGATATTACTGCTACTATTATTTCATTCATGTTATCGCCTCCTTCTATATTGTAAATTCATTTTTTACTTTAATTAATTGAATTTTAGTTCCTGTTTTAAATGTTGGACCAGAAAATGTTAATTTTGTAATCGAATCAACACTTGATTGTCCGTATATACCTACCATATCTGAAACATATTGTTGTCCGTTCCATAAACACTCACCATGCCATGTAAAGAAAGGACAATTTCTACTATTAGTTATGTTATATCTTAATTCAATAGTACCTTCTATCGTTGTTAATTGAGTTCTTAATGAGTTTCCAATTCTAAATGCAGTTTCACCTTGCCTATATACATTTGATTCCGTTAGATTGCCATTTGCCGTCAAAGTTCCATTTATATAAGTTCCACATTGAAAATATTGTGTGCTTTCATCATCATTAAATCTCATATATACATCACTTGCACTTGATACGGCAGCCCCAACTATTTTAAATTTGTATTTTTCGCCTGGCAAAATATTCAAATTATCAAACGAAACAGTTGTTAAATCTGATTCAAATGTATAATCAACTATTTTTTCATAGACATCACTCATAGTTGCTAATTTATTAGATGAACTATTGTATGCTGTGTTTGTTAATATATCTGATACTCTTGTACCATTTATTTTTGCATTTGTAACTGAATAAGGTGATTTTGTTACAGCTACTGTATTACCACTTCCTGTTATTAAAGTAACTATATAAAAATCATAATTATCACCATAGACAAAACTTAATTCCTCACCATAAGTACCAACTTCTTCTTGCTCATAAATTACTTTACAACAATGATTAACCCCATTACCATCATCTATATAAAATGGTTGCTGCAATATTAATAAGTCTGTTAATTGAACAAATAATGTGTCTGATGGACTTGTTATTGCTAAAACATCATCTATATCAATAATTGGTCCATTTACCTCGTTTATAGCACTTACCAAGTCTGTTTTATCTGTTGTTGTTAAGTTAGCAAGTGTTCCAATTTTATTGGAGTTTGATATTATATTCGCACTATTTGCATCTACTTGGTCTTGAACATCATCTAAAGCACTTGTTGTTGCATAACCACTTAATGCAGAACTTGTTATATAACCTGCATCATTTGTGAAAGAACTTACTGTTGTTGGTACTGTTGGTATAGTAGGTTTATTAGTTAAGTCATCATAATCTCCTGTAGAAGCAACTGTTGCAAGTCCATCTATTAAATCTTTTAATGCTTTACCTTGTTTTGCACTTAATGGTGAAGATGCTAATGTTGAAGTTAAGTTATCAACCACATCTCCTGTATGTAGATTTTCATAACAATAACCTTCTGTTGAACTTGTATATCCCACATAATTATTGAAATATAAAACTTGTGTTGTTGCATCTCTATATGATGCTAAAACATAGAATGCTTTTGTTGTTGTTCCTGATTCGGACACAAATATCAAAGCACCATTTCCGATTCTTTCAGAACCACTTCCTGAAGCACCGTTGTAATATAATGTAGCAGCAGTTGTAGTCTTATATGCACCAGGTTCTAAATCCCAAATTCTAACTGTTGAACTAGATAACTCAGTCCAATCCATTTTTCCATCTAATAACGTTTGTAATGCTGTTGTTGTTGTATAGTTTGTTAAGTTACTTACGGTATTATCTATAAATCCTGAATCGTTTGTTAAGTCTGAAGTAGAGTCAGGAATAGTTGGTTTGTTTGTTAGGTCGTTATAACTTCCTGAGAAGTCTGATTTATTATTCCAACTTGTTATATTTGCTTGAGTGATAGACTTAACATAACTAGGTACTGTAGGGTCAGTTTCAGTATAAGAACTGATATATCCTGAGTCATTTTGTAAGTCTGATACTTTAGTAGGTATATCGCTTGTGTCTGCTTTATCATTTAATAGTGTATCTACTTGAGATTTATTGTAATAGTTAGATAAGTCTACTTCAGTTGAACCTATATGTTCCCAACTATTATTGACATAAATATACTCATCATAAGCATCGTTTGTAGATGCTGTTTTTGGTACTAAGTAAATAGTTGTTGTTGAACCTGTTGAAGGCAACGATTGAACTACTTGTATATTTAATGTACTTATAGCACCTATTAATGTATCTACTTCGCTCTTTGTATAAGTGTTTGAAGTAGTATAGTAATTTGTTAAGTTATTTACTGTGTTTGTTATAAATCCTGTATCATTAGTAAGGTCTGATACTTTGGTAGGAATTGTAGGCGTATTATCTATCAATGAATAATCTAACTTATTTGTAGATGTTATTTCATCTTGTTTACTATCTGCTAGGTCATAAGCAGTTTTTACTGCTTTT
This sequence comes from Clostridia bacterium, assembly GCA_017434295.1. Lineage (GTDB taxonomy): Bacteria > Bacillota > Clostridia > TANB77 > CAG-508 > CAG-269. The sequence goes on along the minus strand of JAFRFO010000097.1, from coordinate 17,857 downwards.
GGTGTGGCTGCTAGTGCTTCAGATGTACTTGTTGTTGATGAACTTAATTTAGTAATTCCATAATATGTTGTTGTTGCTGGGGCTTTTTCTATCATTACATAGTTTGTACCATCATATACAAAACCTACTACTTCTCCTGCTTTCCAGTAATATCTAGTTGTTTCAGTAGTTCCTACACTACATATTGTTTTTGCTCCTGTACTATTTACATTTAAAGTTGCAGTTCCATTGTAAGTATTAGCATTAGTAAATTTAACAAATATTGTTGCTCCAGTTTCAAGTGTAAATCCACTACAAGTTACTGTTTTTGCTGCTGTTGTTGCTCCAGTAGTTGATGTACCATAATATGTTTTGGCATTTCCTACTGTAGGTACTGTTGGTATATCACTCATTGTAGCAATTTTGTTTGTGCTTGAGTTGTATGTTCCCTGAGTTTGAATATCTGCTACATCGTTTGAAGTTATTGATGTACCATTGATTCTTACATCTGTTGCTGTGCCACCACTTGATATATTTATATTTCCACTACCTAGTAGTGATTCGTTGTTGATAGTTTTTATGTTTTCTCCACTTTGTAATTTATCTTGTTTATTTTGAAGTCTCGCTTTTACTGTTGTTTCATAATATTTTAAACCTTCTTCATCTAAAAATTTACTCATAAAGCACCTCCTAACCAATTCCACCTATTAGAACATTATCACTTGTCCAATCTGCTGGTCTATCATTAGAACTTAAATTTAAAATCCAATCTTGTGCTGCTTGGTCTTTTACATATACATAAGTAGGATAATCATTATCTGCACCACAATTTCTAAAAATGTTAGAATAAGATGTTACATTTGTGAAATCAAAATCTAATATAAATAAGTTTTCAAGATTTACACAATCTGCAAACATACCTGTCATATTAGTTGTGTTTGTCGTATCAAAGTTTCCTACATTTATTTCAAAATCTTCTCTTTCAGCATATAAATAAGATAAATCTTTTAATTCTAAATCACCTATAATATCGACTATATTATTATGGCTCATTTCTGTTGGTATAGTTGGTTTGTTTGTTAAATTATTATAATTACCATCAAATGTTGAAACAGTTATATTTCCACTTCCTAATAAAGAGGTGTTATTTATAGTTTTTATGCTTGTTCCTGAAACTAGCACATCTTGTTTTGTATCTGCCAATGTTTTTGCAGCTTTAGGTGTTACTGCTGTCCACTCGTCATAATCGTTTATATCATTACTTAACATAGTTATTCCCCAATGCTCTGTTGTCGCACTACCATAATCAGAAATGACATAATTTGTACCATCATAAACAAACTCTACCACTGTATTTCCTAAGTATAATCCAGTAATAGGTTTAGCAACTATACTTTTTGCACCAGTGTTGTTTATGTTTAAAGTTGGTGAATTTGCACGGTTTTCGTTAGTAAATTTAATTCTTATAACATTTCCAGCAACTAAAGAATAATCAGAATCTATTGTAACAATTTTTTCTTGATTACCTGCAAATGTATCACACACTCCATAATAAACTTTTGAATTACCAACACTTGGAATTGTAGGTTTATTATCTAAATCGTTGTAATCTCCTGAAAAATCAGATTTATTATTCCATGCTGTTATATTGGCTTGAGTTATAGATTTAACATGACTAGGCACTGTTGGGTCGGTTTCTGTATAACCAGTTATGTATCCTGTATCATTTTGTAAGTCTGACACCTTTGTAGGAATATCAGATGTATCTGCTTTATCATCTAACAATCCATCTGTTTGTGTTTTGGTATAGTAATTACTTAAATCTACTTGAGTTGAGCCTATAAGTTCCCACGAATTACTTACATATATATATTCATCATAGTAGTTGTTTGTACCTTGTGTGCTATTTGGTACTAAATAAATTGTAGATGTAGATATATCTTGTGTAGGTAGTGTTTGTACTACTTCTATATTTAAAGAACTTACTGTAGCAATTAAACTATCTACTTCTGATTTTGTATATGTATTTGAACTTGTATAGTAGTTGGTTAAGTTATTTACTGTGTTTGTAATGAATCCTGTATCGTTTTGCAAATCACTAACTTTTGTAGGAATATTTAAACTTGCTATATCTTGTGCTGTGAAATAGTCAACTCCTTTTACTGGTGTATAACCATCATCACCTTTTTCTCCAGTATCGCCTTTATCACCTTTGTCGCCTTTATCGCCTTTAGGTCCTGTATCTCCAGTATCACCTTTAGGTCCTTGCTCTCCTTGTATTCCTTGAATACCTTGTTCTCCTTGAGGACCTGTTTCACCTTGAGGACCTTGAGGACCTGTTAGTGCTTCTAACTGTTCTTCAGTAAAATCTTCGTAAGTAAAGGCATCACCTTTATCGCCTTTATCACCTTTATCTCCTTTTGGACCTTGTGGTCCAGTAGAACCTGTATCTCCTTTTAGTCCTCTACCACCTGTTGGTGTATCTAACTCTATTGTAGGAGTATTAAGTTCTACTGTTATCTCTTGAGTTTCAGTATTGTAATCTACGTTCATCTACTTCACCCCTTTTTTCAAAGTAAAATATGCTTGTCCATTTGGAGTAAGTGTATCTACTGTGCCATCTCCTCTTACTACTTGTATATCATAGATATATGTTCCTGCATCTAAATTAGATGTATCGCTAGAATTTATAGGTATAGTTACAGTTCCATTTTCAAATTCGGTTATTGACTTTGACAAAGGCGTTATAGGTTCAGCAGGAACTAAGTTTCCCGTTGCTGGATCTACTACCTTTTTTCTTGGCTTAACTGTGAAATATACTGTATCTCCAGTAGTAAGATAAGTATTACCATCTAACTTAGGTGTAAGAGAAAAGGTACCAGTATCACCTAGTACCATTTCTGCATCTAATGTTTGATTATTAAATTTTATCATTTAATCACCTTCCTAACTTTAAGTAAGAATATATTTCTTGTTTTTCTTTACTACTTAAATTTGATTTTTCGATTGTATTTACAAATTGACCATCATAACCTTTATATGAACTATATTGTGTTTTATATAAATATGCTTTTTGTGCTGCTGAAATAGGTAAACTATTTATGTATTTTAAAACTTTTGGTTGTCTAGTTCCCCTAATTGTATAACCTTTAGAGTTCTTTTTACCTTTTATTTGACTTAGTTTATATGTATATTCTAAATAGTCGCTAGTATCAAAGTTAAAAGCATCTACTATAGCCACATTTCTTTTAGCATTTTTACCACCTACTATTGATTTTGTATATCCATCAGGTGTTGTAAATGATTCTTCATTTTTGTAGTAATAATACTTTTCAGGAGATAAACCTAATTCCTTTCTTTTTTCGGTTGTCTTTTCACTTTCTTTATGCCAATCTCCGTCAGTACCTTTATAATAAAGAGCATTTCCTACTGTTGCTGTGTTTTTACCTATTTTTATGTCTTTTGCATTTTCAGTAGCTTTCTTTGCCATTTTATTAATTTCTTTTTGAACTTCTAACGCTTGTTCATATTTTTCTTTTTTAGATAAGTTTTTATCCATTTGAATTTCTTGTTTTTTAGTATATAAAGCATACATGTCTTGTGCCTTTGTTCCTAAATATTTGCTTTGTAACTTATCTTTATCAGTTGCATTAGTTCCTCTTGCCTTTGTTTGTAATTTGTTTTTAGTTTCATAAAAGTTTCCTACACTCTTATTACTATTAGCAGCATCAAACGAATAGTTGTCTTTTAATATGTTTATTACTGGATTACTAGAACCGTTAGATGACCTTGGTGTTATTTGTGGTAATATCAAATCTCCTAATACTCCTGAATATTGGTCTATTACATAGTTGATTTTCATAGGTGAAATACCTAATTGTTTTCCTAGTTTTTTACTAAGTTCATCAGTTTTCTCATTAAATTGCTCTTCTACTGGTCTTTTTGCCATAGAATCACTAACAATTTTATTTCCACTCCATGATTTATTAGTTATTGCTGATGTTATTGGAGATAAAATGTTATTATCTAATGGGTTATTTGGAGCAATTTGATTTAATACTAATTGTCCGTAATCTTTAGCACCAAATTTTCCACCTTGTGCCTTATCTATACCACGTCTTGTTGCAGATTCAAACAAACTGATAGCACGTCCTTTCGGTATTCTTATCCATTTGCCATCTCCTGCTTTTATTAAGTAGTATTGGTCTTTTTGATAATCTTGTATATCTTTGTAGTCATCGTCATCTCCATACATAGCTGCACTTAATAATGCTGGAGCAACTCCTAATCCTGCTGCTCTTAATACTAATCTCTTAGCTGCTGTTAAATCTCCTGACTTTGCATCACTATATGCTTCAGTTACGTTTCTTACAAATTTAGAAGCACCTTGTACTGATGGATTGAAGAATATTCCACCATTTTGACTTATTGCTTTTGAAGTTCTACCACCACGTTTGAAGTTTACAGTTACATCGGCTGCATTATAACTTGCTTCTGCTATTACTTGTGATGGTGTTTTCTTAGGTGTTTTACCTTTTTGTGCTACTAATTCACCGTCTTTTATTGTGTATCCTTCTGCTTGAATAGTATTCCAAAATTCAGTAATTCTAGGCATTGATTCCATAAAGTCATTACCTTTTTCAATGGGTGATAACGCTTTATCCATGCCTTTTCTAATATTACCTTTATTACTTTCAAATTGTCCGTTTTTATAGATAGAGTGAACTGCGTTTCCTGTATTATGATATAAATCAACTATATCTTGTGCTGTTACTCCATCTTTTGTCATAACTCTATCTTTTAATGCTGTTCTTCCTGTAAACAATTTACCATAAGTTGCTAAAGATTTACGTAATGGGTGTTTAGAATATAAGAACATATCCCCAGCATCTTTTATAGGGTTTCTTAAAAATCCAAAGAATGGGTTTTTGTTAGTTAGTAAGTCCTTATATAGATTTGTTGCTTCTGCTAAAACTCCTACTCTTGGAATAGTTTTTGGACTTAAAGCATTGTAAACATCTTCACTTATAGGTATTTCTACAGGCATACCATTTTCATATATTTTCAATGTATAAGTGCCTTTGCCATCTGTATTTACAAATTCAGGTTCAAATCCAAAAATTTCATCTATATTTGTATTGTTATCAACATTTTCTCCTCTAGCATCTGTTCCTATAGTTCTTGCATATTCTTTACCGAAATCATTAAAGGCAAATGCTCTTGATGCGTTTTGAGTGAATTTTGCTGTTGTATCTTTAATTGGTAGAATTGCATAATCTCCACCTTTAACTTTTCTTATTAAATTATCAGAATCAACTTTTCCGTTTTTAACACTTACTCCTGTATTACCTTGGTTATTAACTTGTCTTTGAATATGTACATAATGTGGTGTTGTCTTTTGCCACTCATCTGCAAGTTCTTGAGGTATTCTTCCATTATCAACCATTTTTTGTTGTAAGTTTCTATAGTATTGATAAATATTTTCAGACCACTTTTCAATATCAGGATATTGTTGTTTTAATTCATTTATTGTGTTTTGTGAATCTTGATAAGTGATTCCTTCAAATTGTTCTACGCCTTGATTTAATCTATCCATGTTAAGTTGATTTACTAAAAACTCATTTTTCGCTTTATCAGGTATTTTGCCATATAAATCATAAGCAGTTTCAAATCCCATAGCAACTTTATTACCTTGTTCATCAGTAAAGTTTGTATATGGTTTTCCGTTTAAATCTACCTGATTAGTTCCCAAATCCACTTGAGCTCTTCCATCTGAACTTAATATTCTATCTGCTGTATAATATAAATTTTTGTTTCCTGTCTTTTTGTATGCTAAATCATATATAGGAGCAAACATGTCTGTTATTTCTTTTCTGAAACTATCTATTGCTTTCTTTACTGATTTAATTGTAGGATTTTTTTCTTTTGGCATCTTATCAAGAATTTCAGGGCCTTTTGATTCTTGTTGTGTTTCTTCTTGAGTAGGTTCATTTTGAACTTCTTGTGTTTCAGTTTGTTGTACGTTCTCAGTTGGTTTAGTTTGTTCTGATATTACATTTTCAGATGTTTTTGCTGGTATGTTGTCAACTTTAGCATATTGCCCTTGTGTAGGATCTATCCAAGCTATATCTTGAATTGGAACTTCTTTAGAATATATTTTTCCATCTCCCGAATAACTTTCTGCTTCCATCTTAGAAGGTGATACAAAGATACCTTGTTCTATTGGATAAGAACTATATACTGTTATAGTTCCTTTTTCTATAGCATCTTGTATATCTTTTTTAGTTAAATCAGGATTAAATTCATCATATTCAGCCCAATCACTATCTTGTAATGTTTCTTCAAGTGTTTTTATATCCTCTACATTTCTTATGCCTGTATTAACATCATTTTGCATAGGATTGTTATTTTGAATAATATCGAATTGTTTTTGTTTTTGCTCATTATTAAAAGTACTCTCTTGAGTACCTTTATTTTGCTCGTTTTGAGCTTCATTTTGAGTTTCTTGTGTAATTGCATTACCTTGTGCTGTTTCGTTGCTTTGTGCCTGTGTTTCGACTTGATTTTGGTTTATTCTTTCTCTTTCACTTACTAATGTGTTATTTAATGCTTCATACTCTTGATTTGCATCCGCTTGACTTATTTGTCCGTTTTGTAGAGCTTGTTCTATTGCTTGAGATTGTTCTGAAGCAATTTGTTCTAAATTACGGTTTTGTTGGTATGTACCGTCTTTTACTTCTTCTAAAAGTTCATTTGCTTCTTTAGGTTCTATTTGACCTGCCTGTCTTTGTTGTTCTATTTCATTTATTTGGTTTTCATAGTTTTGCATTTCTTGAATATTGTTGTTATATGCTTTACCACCATAACCACCTGTTAATAAATTAAGTATGAACGTAGAACCAAAAGTGTCTTTTGCAGTTTCTAAGAAATCATCTAAAGTATATTTTGCTTTAGGATTTATTGTACCTTTGTCTATCATAACTCCTGCTAAATCAGAAAGCACTTCTTCAAAAGTTTCTCCAAGTAGTCCATATCCTTGTTTAGCAATGAAGTTTAATCCTTTATTTTTAACTTTAGAATTGATTAGGTTTCCGAAAATATCATCTATAGCTCCACCACCAAAGATTTTTGCACCTCCAGTAATTTTTTCAGTTCCTGCTTCTATCCAAGCTCCAGCAGTTCCCATCTTTGTTGCTGTATCTAAATCAGCACCTTGTGCTAATGCTCTTTCTGTTGCTTGTCCTTTAGCACCTAATGCCATTGTTGCTATAGCAAGGTTTGGATTTTTTGTTACTGCACTTGCAGCTATACCGGGAGCCATGTTACCTACAATTTGATTCCATTTAGTTAAAGTGTTTGTTAATTTATCGTATCTTTCGCCTTCTTTTTCTAGCTTCTCTATTCTTTTGTTAATTGGTTCATCTATCTTTTTTTGTATTTTTTCGACTTTTTCATCTGCTTTATGGTCTACTGCACCTAAACCTCTTACAGATTCTTTTAAACCATAAATATCACCCATAGTTCCTGCTTGTACAGCTTCAAGCCCTGTTCCAGTTATTTTTTGAAGTATGTTTTTGTTTTCATCTTTCCATATTTTTTTGATGTTTTTTTGTGCTTCTTTACTTGCTGCTTGTCTACTTGCAAAAGGATTTAATGAGTGTGCTAATGCTTTTATTTCATTTTTAGTTAAATCTTTGTAGTTATCTATTTTTTCACCTTTTTGCAAGTCATTGCGTGTTTCTTGCATAGCTGCATCTGCTATACTTGCAAATCCTTTTTGAGTTCCTACCCATGCACCTTTTGCTACACGTTCTGCTTTTTTTAATATGTTTTTCTCTTTTGCTTTTACATTTCCTTTTTCATTAGCAGTTCTTAAATTGCCCTTTGAGTCATAACTACCTATAACTCCTTTTCTTTTATTTTTTATAGCATCTTGTACAAAATTTTGGTCAATCTCTTTTTCTTTTTTACCATCTTGATAGTAGTATCTGCCACCACGTTCATAAATATCAAACGTTTTAGTTTCATACCTTGGTTTTGATTTTGCTTTTACAGTACTTTTTACTGTCTTTATACTACTGTTTGCATTGTTTATAGTAGGTTTACTGGTTAAACGTTCTTTATTTGTTAAAACACGGTTTTGAGTACTTTTTTCAACTGTTGGTTTTGTACTTATTGTACTTCTATTTATATGAGTTGTACCTTTTTTATTTTTAACAACTTCTTTTGTTGGTTTTGATATTGTTGGTGTTTCTTCTTTTTTCTTCTTGCGTCTATTCTTTTCAGTAATCAACGCAAGTTCTTTTATTGCCATTTAACACACCACCTTTACTTTTTCTTTTTCTTTTTCTTTGCGTCCACTAATGCTAATTGTTGTTTATTTGCTTTTAATCCTGTTGGGTTGTTTTTCTTATTGTTTTTGAATTTAGAATCATTGATACTAAATGAAAAACCTTTTTTTGTTTTATTTCCTTTATTGTTATTTTTTGTTGTTGTTAAACCTGAGTATGAACCTATACCAGCAGTATATCCTTGTACTGGTGAATCTTTAAAATCAATCTCTTTAGTTTGTTTTTTTGAACCTCCACTTCTGTAGGTTCTGCCTCCTCCACTACCACTACTAAAACGTTGTTGTAATTGTTGTTTTTGTAGTTTTAAATTTTCATTGAATTGTCTTACATTTTCTTTATATTCTTTTTCTTGCATTGCTCTTTCCCAAGCCTTAGCTTTTTGATCTAGTAATGCTTGAATATAATTTGCTTGAATATTAGCGTTTGCTGCTGCTAAACCTGTGTTATAAGCATTTTGAGCATCAGTTCTACGTCTTAATATGTCAGCATTTGCAGCGTTCTCTGCACTATATATGTTATTTAAACTTGTATTTAAGTTATTTGAATTTTGCATACTTGCTTGTGCTGCCAAACCACTATTTGCTCTACCTGTACTTGCTAGGTATTCTTGGAAGTTTCTTGCACTTAATCTATTTTGAGCATTTGCTGTGCTTCTTTGTGTAGCATAATTTGCTGCATTTTGTTGTTGTTCTGCTTGTAAATTACTTAGTGCTTGGTTTCTAGTGTTTTGAAGTTCAGCAGTTTGTGCTTTCTTTTGAGCATTTACTAAGTTTTTTAATTGTGAACTATAATCTAAACTCGCCATATTCTACCTCCTAACCTGTTCTCTTCCACATATATACAACTAAATAAGGTGGCATATTGTTATGTGCTTCTCCACCACCTGCTGAATCATTAGTTGAAGTGCTTTTTCCACTATAAGTAGAACCACCTAGCACCCACAATCCACTATTACCTGATGCTGCAACATTAGTTCTATAATGTATGTTGTGTCTATGTGAAGGCATTTGATTTTCTGTTAGTGTTACTGTGGCTGACCCACCTGTATCTCCTGCTGTATATGTGTTACCTGCACTTAATAAGAATTTATCTTGTATTCTTTCCCAAGTACCACCAAAAAGTGTTGATGGATTTACATCGTTAACGCTCATATAAATAGATCCTACTGGATATATTCCAGCAAACTTTGTTTCCAAAGCTGTTTTTAAAGTTTTTAAATATGCTTTTATATTACTTGAACCAGTATCAAAAGCTGTTTTTAACTCTTCAGCAGATAAACCTGATTCATTTGGATTGTCAGATAAACTGTGTATTACATTTGTTACAATGTCATCTGCTGATGGAATACTTGTATTCATTTCTTTACCTCCTATTTACTATATCCGAAACTTTCTACTTGTAACACTAATGATAGTATTGTGCAAGTAGAGTTTTCTTCATTTTTTATTGTTATTTTTAAATTAGTGAATTTTTTTGCTTTTAATTTTAGTTTAAATGGTTGTGGATTTGTTGAAGATTTAAAACTGAAATCTCCAAAGTGAACATCATCAAACCATTGTTTCTTATATTCGATATGTTTTGAAATTGTGCTTTCAGCAACATTTGATATGAAATTAATGTCTGCACTTGACCAGTTTTGTGGTTGCATTAACACCCATAATTTTCCCATTGTTTTTCTCAAGTATGGTACTCCAAAGTCCGAAAAATTCATTTCCCAATATGCTTCTATTGTTTCACCACCGTAAGTTGTAAATATTTCATCAAATTTTACAATTTCATTATCATTTGTACTCATATATACTTTTCCATCTAACGAACATATATTCGTCATATTTACGTTTTGAGGAAATTTAAGTCTTGAATATGTTTGATTGTAGTAGTTATATATCCAAGCTTCATTTTCGTATATTATCCATAACTGATTATGTTCTTGCAAATCTAATGTTTTTATATTGTGAATTTGTATTTTGTCTAAATCTAATTTTATTTTTTGCCCTATATCTTCGGCATTTTTTTCATCTCTTACGTTAGTTGCTTTCCATTGTATTATCGCACCATCTTCAAATGTTACTGGATAATTCATTAACAACTGTCCTTGACCTGGAGCAATATTACCGTGTGCTCCGTTTAAAGGAAATGTACTTACAGCTGGTACATAACGAGTAGCTGTACTATCATCTGCTAATGTTACAGGAAGCTGTTCTAGCGATATTGTTAAGTAATATGCTTCTGGTTTATTTGTAGTTGCTAACAAGCGATCATATTGTCTTGTTAAATCTGTTACTGCAAAGTTTAAAGGTCCTATATCTACTTGTGCAGTTGCAGGAAAATATTCTGCACTAGGTACGGCTATATCATTTGCATAAGAAATAGCACTAAAGTAGACTCTGTTTTGACAACTTGGATTTCCGTATAAGAATACTCTTGTATCTACATCTCCACCAAAGACTGTTCCGAATTTCATACCTGCTATTATGTTTCTATCATTATCATCTTTAGACCATATTATTTCTACATTATCCTGCCCTTGAGAAGGAGCAGTTGTAATTGTTATAACATCTGATGCCGCTGTATATGCAGCACTATTCCAAGCACTACCATCCCATACTTTAACCGAAGTTATAGAATCAGGTATTTGTGCAATTTTAAATTGTTTTGTCGAACCATCACCGTTGAAAGTTTGTCTTTTGTATGGTGATAACATATTTATTTCTTCATAGATAGTTCCACCACCGTTTGCTCCAGCAGGGGTATTTATAAATACTGTTGGTGTATAACCATATACTGGTGAAACAACCATTTCGTTACTTTGATTTTTATAAAATTTATAATATTCTCCGCATAGTATATAAACACAATTATCAAACTCAAAAAAAGAAGCATCTCCACCAGAAATGGTTCCTGCTTCTACAAAAGTAATTGGTTTAGTATATAAGACTCTTATAAATGCTTTATCTGCTGGGGCTTCTACAAAAGTTATTTCTCCTGTTACTGTATCCCCACTCCATCCCGTAGTTTGTTCTTCACCATTTATATAAACTTTATCTATAGAGTCTACATTTGTTTTTGATAATTGAAATGTTGTTTCATCTCCATCTCCAGTAAATGTTTGGTATTTTTCAGGTACAACTTCAAAGTTGCTATTCAATAAATCTCCATCAAAATAATATAATTTGCTACCACTTGCAACAAGTAGATATTTATTATCTCCTATCTTAGCTGAAAAAATACCTTTTATTGGTTCTTCGAATTGTTTAAATATTTGATAACCACATATTTTTCTTAGTTTCAAATCATCAGTTATATAAAAATTAGTCATATTTCCTGATTCACCTAAAGATATTTGTGTATCTCCTGTATCTGATAAATTCAAACCTAAGAATTTATCTATTGTAGTTGGTTTTGTTGCTTTGTCTGCTTTTATTACTGCCATAATCTACCTCCTAATAATTTAGTGTAGAGTCATAAACATCTCGTCTTGTTTCTGGTTTTCTTGGCTTTGGTTTTAAGAATAAACCTTTCATCTCTTCATATCTTTGTTCAAAGAAACTTGCTAATGTTTTGTCTTCAACTACCATTAAGTTTGCAGCCAAACCATTTGTTAGTAATGTCGTTGCTTTTATTACATCTATTTGTAAAGGTTGGTCTAAACTCTCTATTGGTACTGGTGAGATTTGTTCTTTTGAATCTCTATATCTGTTTTCTATGCCTATTAACTCAGCTTGTAACATAGATAAAATCGAAGGTGCTTTTGCACGATATTCTGCAGTTGTAGTTTCGTTTAATTCTCCCGCTGTTGTCATTTCATCTATCATAGCCATTGTTATTCTAAATACTTCTTCTGCTAACATATTTACCTCCTTTATCCCCTCATATAAGCAAGGAGGGGTCGCCTTGCTTATATCAAGAGATAAACTCTTGATTTATACTATAGACTTGCTGTTCCTAAATGTGCATATACTCCATCTTTCTTAGCATCTAATACGAAAGCATCATAGTAAATTCTACCTTCAACTAAGTTTCCACTTATGAAAGGTGGATTAGTATGAATCTTATAATCTGCTAATTTTTCAGCTTTAACTGTTACAGATGGGTGAGTAATTATAAATGCACAACCAGCAGGTAGATAACTATCAGGAACTTTAACAATTTTAATTCCATCTAATTCTCCTACTTGTCCATTTATTAACATCTTTTGTCCGATTTCACTAGCTTTAACAAAAGAGTCATCTTGTTTTAGTAATGCTAATGTTGAAGCGTTAACTGCTGCAACTCTTCCACCAGCAGGTACTAACTTATTATCTAAAGCAGTTTGTCCTGCTAAGAAAGCTGCATATACATTTTCTTTGCTTAATGAACCTGAACCAGTCATTGAATTTGCTACTGCAGCACTTTCAATAACACTAAATGTATATTTATCTTGAGTAGGTACAATAACTTCATCAATTTCACGTCTTAACGCTTTTCCTGCATCTCTTACGTTCATTGAATCCATCTTATCACCTTTATCGATTATGAAAGTAAATGATTTATCTTGAGTGATAGTTGCTGTTTGAATGCTATCTTGTAAATCATTTAATTGTCCATAACGTGATACTCCATCATTTCCTGAAGGTGGATATGTATCGTTTGAACCAACTTGATATACCTTTCCATTTCTATTGTAATCATATAGAGGTACTGTAGGAATTGAATAAATCTTAATTGTTTTAACTCCATCCCAATCATAATCTCTATTAGTAAATCCTGTTGCTAATGATTTCATTTTAAATCTTTCAGCAACTTTGCTTGAATATTTCTCGGCTAAATGAATTTGTTCTGCCATTATTTATCATCCTCTCTTTTTTAATATTCTTCTTCGCTAAATCCTTCTAAGAACGGATCGCTTATATGGTTTTCTTTGGTAGTTCCTGTATTAGTAACTCCTCCGACTGTGGATGCAGAATTTTCTTCATTTTGTTTTGCTATTTTTAATTGGTTTTCTAAATCTTTCATTTTATATTTCATATAAGCAGAACTTAAATCAGAATTTACTGCTTCCTCGAAAACTTCTTTAGGAATATCTTCAGGATTGACATCGGGAAAGTTTTTAAGAAAGTCTTGGTATTCTTTTTCTTCTTTTTCTTTCGCCTCTGTTTGTTTTTCCTTTTCCTTTAGTTCGTTTTCTTTTAATTGTAATTGCCTACGTAACTCTGCTGTAGCAATTACTTCTTTAGCAAGTTCTTCAGGCACTCCGCTTTCAATCATTTCTTCGAGTCTTTCTTGGTCCCTTTCGGCTTTTTGTTGTTTCTCATAAGCTTCAACTTGGTCCATATACTCGTCTACTGAGATACCTAATTCATCGGCTTTCTTTTTAAGATATACCTCTGCCTTGCTATTTTGTAGATTTTCTAACTCTTGAACTTTTTTATCGTAATTCAATCCTTTTTGGTACCCATTGATTAAATCCTCTAAGTTTTCAATAGTTACGTTTTCTTTGTTGTACTTTACCTTCTTTGATAATTCTTCCAACAAAGGTTTAAAATCCACTTCGTTTTCATCTTCTGAATTATCTTCCTGAGTTTCACTTGGTTCGCTATCCTCATTTGTTTCTTCTTCTGATGATTCTTGACTTTCTTCTCCTAAGACTTCATCGTCTACATCATTAAAAAAGTCATCGTCTGATTCCATTGTTTCTGTTGGTGTACCATCAACAATTTTCTCATCTTCCATTTAATTTCCTCCTTTGCCTATGGTTGGGCATTAAAAAAGACACATAATGTGTCTTAGTGCTATTTATTAGCACCATAGAATAGATATAGAGTTAGTCGTTCTTGACCTATCAAATATGAACTTTCACTCCCTATATGTATTGTCTTATATGTCCCTCGTAATAGGTCTCTAAACTTCACAATGCAATACTAGGTATATCTACTCTATGCTACCAATAAGGTAGCACTGTTTTATGCCAAAAAATTGACAAAATCTAGAATAGTGCCTTTATAGACACCATAGGATAGAAAGTCAGATAGGTTGGTTATTTTTTATACAAACTTATATTAAAGCAGTTCGCCGATACTTTTTTTGGCTCTTTCTTTTAAATTTTTTTATTTCTTTCTACCCTATGCTGCCTATAAGCAGCATTTCAGGAGTGATTTATCAAGTATCTTACCAACCCTTCCAACAGTTAAAATGATACTTTCCTGTTCCCATATACATCCCAATTAATTAGCTCTGTAATCCTCCTATTTCTTCTAAATCTTGCATTTTCTTTACTGAATCTCTTCCAACTTCAGTTTGTGGTTGCATCATTTCCATAAATCCAGGTTCTCCTTGTTGTAATGTTCCTGCTAGATCTTCAGGAGTTGGTAGTGGATTCTCCATATCAGAGATTTGTGCCATACCTTGAGTTCCATTATCTAATGCTCCCATCATTTCTAGGACACGTTGTTCCATTTGTTCTGGATTTAATTGTAGTAATTGTGCTCTTACTTCAGGTGGTAGTGTATCCATAAATTGTCCCATCAAGTTATAGATTGCTTGTTTATAAATGTCGTTTTGTTCGATAGAATTTATAAGTTCTTGCTTTTGAGGTATGATTTCATCAGGTATTCTTCTTAGATATTCAACAAATTCTATCATACCGTTGTTTAACAAATTATCTAATGTTTGAATACTTGCTACTTCAGAGAAGTATGAAGCGTTTCCGATGTCTGTTTTTATGTGCATCCACATATCTTTTAGTTGTCCAAAGTCAAACATCTCTACTGTACGTTCATTATTTGGTCCTTGTACTACAACTGGTCTTGGTCCGTAGTAAGATGCCATCATATCAACAATGATTTTTCCTGAATCTTCTACAAATTCATATAATGCAGCTTTTACGTTCTCTAATGGTACTGCTGCACTCTTTTGTATTGCTATGATTGCAGTTGCATTATTCATTGTTACATTACCTAAAGAAGCATCTCCTACTCCTAAAGTCTCTTTTGTGTATTGCATAGCTAACTCAATAGCGTTCATTATTTGTCCACTCATTGTTGCTGGTTCTAAATAACCTGCAATATTGTGAATTGAGTCGCCTTGTAGGTTAGTTACAGGTATTTGTGCACCTATTTCATTAGTCCAACCCTCTATACGATCTGCATCATATACTGCTGTAGGAAAAGCTGTTAGCATCAAATGATAAATAACCATCGCAAACATCTTATTTATCGCTATTTGGTTAGGAATTATACCAGTAGTTTCTGCTCTACCGTGATATGTTCCTTTAACTTCTTCCCAGTTATTAAACGCAATAGGATAATAACTTAGTTTTGTGTCTTTTTCTTTGTAAATATAAGCGTTTTTAGTAGATTTATTAGCATAAATTTTACCGTTTTTCTTATAATACTTGATTATATATAGTGCTTTTTCATATCCATCAGCAGAATTTTCTACTTTTCCGTTATCTCCCATCTGATAATCTGTTTCAGAATCACCTTTAATACGGTCAATTTGGCTTGATTTATTCTTTTTTGCTTCTTCTTGTAGATTTTTAACTAAATTTCTACCTACAATTATGATGTATGGTTGTTTATCTACTTGACGAGTGTTTGGATTTCCAAACATTACATTAGTAGAGTCGATTATTTCTGCTTTTATTACACCTTTTACGCTTGGCATATAGCTCTTATAAGGTTGTTCATCCATATCAAAGTAAAAGTGCATACACCAATCTCCTGTATCGAATCCATCAGATAAAAGTGTACGACTTTTAGCATCAAAATTTATGTTCTCTAAGATGTTTTTGATTTCAGCATTTGCTAAATCTGCTTGTTTTACCTTATGTTGCATTGTTATATCTTCAGATTGTGGTCTATATTCCATTGGAGTTAGTTGAATTGAGATGTTATCTGCCTTTAAAGATGCGATTTTAAACTGTTTTACACGCTTTATGATGTTAAAAACAGGTTTTGGTAGTCCATCTGCTTGAACTCCTCTCCATTGGTCGCCACTTGCGAAAGCAATATTTGTGTCTAAAACTTCATAATAGTTACGGTCAGCACCATAAACTTGTTGGTTATACTCTATTCCTGCTTCGTATAGTTCCCAATCTTTTGTTATTTCCATCTATTTCACTTCCTTTTCATCGCAATATTCTCATCATATTCCATTAAGTTATCGAAATTTTTCTTTAACTCTTCCATTTTCTTCTTTTGCTTTTGTGTAAGTTTGATTTTTTCTTTTTCGTTTATCTTCTTTTCTAAGTCCCATAGACGTTTATTATTTAAAATTTCTACTGCTATAAATGCTATTAGTAGAATCGCTATAAATATTTCCATATCTAACCTCCATATTTCATATATTCTCTTGTCGCTGTTGCTCCTGCTATACCTAAGATGCCTAATCTTCTTCTATCACGCTTAGATTGCTCATATAAAAGCTCTTCTTCGCTCATTATTCGAGTTGCTTTTGTACGTTCTATGCAGAACCCTCTTATAGCATCAGGAGCGTGTGTTAGTTCGTGAGGTTGTTTTGCACAGTCATTTGGATTTTTTTCATCTCTTTGTATTACTGGTAGTGTACGAATAAGGTTCCTACAAGTATCAAAAAAGCGAAGTTTGCTCATACGCATCTCTTCGCCTGTTTGTTCATCTTTCATTTTGTATATTTTTATATGTTCTTGTACTGAATACCACCCTAAAATACGATTGTTTGAACTCTTAGTGATAATTACACCATTTTCACGGAATATATCGTATGCGTTCTTTCCTGTGTCATTTCGCCTATTCCATAGGTCTGGTGGTCCGTATGTATAACGAATTTTCTCATCACCAGTCATTTCTACTATCTTTTTAGCTGCTTCTGAGATGATTAAATCATTTTCGTAGAGTTCCCTATAGCAATATTCCCTTCCATCAGGGGCGATTGCTATCCAGTAACACGCTAACATATCTAGTCCATAGTCTATTGTACGATAACGGTCCCAATTATCAGGAATATCGAAAGGTTCTATTACGTGTACTGAACGGTCGAAATCTTTGAAGTATTGTCCATCAAATATATCCCAATTACCTTCTTTTAAGGCTTTACGTTCTTTTTCAGGTAGTGCATCAAGTCGTTTTACATAATCAGGATCTCGTTTCATTAAGAATTTATTATCTGTTACAAAAGACGGTATAAAAAGTCTTGTTGTAGTTTCTCCTGTTTCCAGACGGCACTCGTGCATCTTTCCAGCAGGTCCAATGTCTACGAATCTCTCTTTTACCCATACGTGTCCTACTCCACCTGGATTGGTAGAACTCTTAATTCTTTTAGGATAATCGTTTGCTCCACGACAACGTGAAATCATATACGTATACATATACTCAGTAAAATGAGTCAACTCATCAAAACGGATAACATCATATTCTGCACTTTGGTACTGATACACATCATTTTCATTATCTATGTATCCGAAATCAATGATAGACCCATTATCAAATGTCCATACGTGTTTTGAGTTATTATAACTTGCTATCTTACGAGGATAAAACTCTAGCGAAGTCCTTATGATTGATCTCTCT